>CAMAVT010000031.1 GCA_945861775.1 Bifidobacterium breve | reverse complement strand
GGTTGTTGGCCACCGGGTTGTTGGCCACCGGGTTGTTGGCCACCGGGTTGTTGGCCACCGGGTTGTTGGCCACCGGGTTGTTGGCCACCGGGTTGTTGTCCGGGGTCACCACCGCTAGGCGGCGATGTCGGCGGAGCAGGTGGAGCAGGTGGAGCACCTCCACCACCAGGCGGAGCGGGCGGAGCGGGAGGCGCAGCTGGAGCACCACCACCACCGCCACCACCGGGAGGCGGTTCATCGGCCAGTGCTGGGGACCCAAGGGCGCCCATTAAGAGCACGGCTACTGCGCATCCGGCCGCGGCCAAACGCCTTTTGCCTGTGGGATTTACAAAATTGCGGTTTTTCGGTCCCTTATCCATTTGCATGGATTCCTCGATTCCCGTTAGTTATCAAAGGCCTACCTTTAATTAAATTCAAACTAACCCGGAATTTAGGACAAATCAAGACAAATCTAATAATTCTTATTAATTCACAATATTTTATCCCAATTCCGTCATGGAGGTCCTCGTAAATCATCATGCAAAAGCTAAATCCACCCTGGAAAAGAAGTGCGGCACGGGCCCCAAAGGCGTCGTCGTGAAGATCGCTAAAACAGAAAACGTTCTGACCCCGATGGGGTCAGATTGTGAAACCGTCGAGACATCCATAGAGGCGTGAAAAATGCGGGTTCGATTCCCGTCGCTCGCTCCTGTGCTACCGATAGTGCTGGTTGGCCACTTACCCTGGACGTGGTCCATGATCAAGGCGCTCAAGTAGTGCTGCGCGCACAGCCTGGTCATCACGTGGTAACCCCAAGCTCGAATACGCATCGATTAATACCTTCGGGTCGGCCACCCAATCCTCATGAGCCACGCAGACCGCCCGGAGGGATCCGTAGAAAGTGTTGAGGTCCACTGTCGCGCTCAACAACCATTCTCTAGTCGTCGTGAGCACTTCGATTGCGTCTGAATTCTCTGGCCACCAGCCACTGCGTGCTGCGTCAACCGGCTCCCGGACATTGATCACATAACGCAAGCCCGGAAACAACTTACCGAGAAAAATTAAATGCTGGAGTAATTCGTCATAAGACGCAAAATGCCCAGGCTCATAGCGAACCTCCTTGAACCCGATCCAATTGGTGTCGGCCGTAGGCCTGAGCAGGTAGTCAATTACGTGGCGGCGAATATCGGCAAGCACCGCACTGGGATCTAACCGTGCAGATCCGTACCAGGGGTGGGTCGATTTGCCAGCATGGTGTCGGTCGGCGACCTCGGCGATCGACTGAAGGTATGTTCCGAGCCCGCGCATCGCCGAATAATTCTCACCACGCACCAAGACCCCCGGCAGGGCATTGAGGCTCGCTTGAATCGCCGTGCTGCCGGTGCGGCCATAAGTGACGACCGTGACGTAGGAGTACTCCTTAGGCACTTCACGTCGTAGCCGCATGGAATGGACCCTAGATCAAAGCGCTGGGCACCTCAGTAGCCGCGCGGCGTCTGGGGAAATTACCGATGCCCTCACGGCTCACAGCACCTACAACGCCTAGGCACTGATCAGGGTGCACAGGTGACACGTATTAGTCAGGTCAGTTACATGCGCGTCAGGACATCGGTAAAAAATTCACTCAACTCAAAGAGTGTTGCTAGCCCAGTACCGTCCAGATCACGAGAGCGAAAATGGCCAAGCTGAGGGCGACGACGACAACTGAGGTGAGGGTAAGAAAGACGTCAGATTCCCCAACTTTTTTAGCCAATGCGCTGGGTGCATTCAGCTGATTAATGTCGGCAACGAGTGCTTTAGCTTCGCGGATGGCAGCGTATTGGGAGATTACGGCAAGAATCCCGGTGGCCGCGGCGACAGCAATAGCCAAGTACTTGGCTGAGTCCGGGGCATCAGTGAAATAGCCGAGAGCAGACACGACCAAAATCGAAATGAGCACGAGGGTAGGTGCCATTTGCGCTGTGATGATTTGCGATCTCTTGTCGTTCCAGAGTTCTAATAAGCCTTTTTCGTCCATGGGACACCATTTCTCTTGTGAAAAAAATCCCAAAGTGAGATCCGACGGCAGCCTAGAGCCAAAGCCCCTCATTGGCCCGGTGGAATGTACCAGGGGACTTCACTATGAAGCATATGAGTCACACCGACTCAAGTAATATGCGCTCGATTTGACTATTAATCTCCGGTAGGGCACAATAAAGCCATTGGTTTTATGAAAGTCCAGACACACAACAAAGAAAGAAGGAGCCACATAATGGCTAGAGCAGTAGGAATTGACCTCGGTACCACCAACTCAGTGGTTTCCGTACTTGAAGGCGGAGAACCCGTCGTTATCGCAAACGCAGAAGGTGCTCGCACCACTCCATCGGTTGTCGCATTCGCAAAGAATGGCGAGGTCCTTGTGGGTGAAGTTGCCAAGCGCCAAGCAGTGACAAACGTTGACCGCACGATCCGTTCCGTTAAGCGCCACATGGGCACAAACTGGAATGTCGATATTGATAGCAAGAAGTACACCCCGCAGGAAATCAGCGCGCGAACCTTGATGAAACTCAAGCGTGATGCTGAGGCATACCTTGGCGACACCGTCAGTGACGCCGTAATTACGGTTCCCGCGTATTTCAATGATGCACAGCGCCAAGCAACAAAAGAAGCTGGCGAAATCGCCGGTCTGAATGTTCTGCGCATTATCAACGAGCCCACATCCGCAGCATTGGCTTACGGCTTGGACAAGGGCGATCAGGAACAAACAATTCTGGTCTTCGACCTTGGTGGTGGAACGTTTGACGTCTCACTCCTTGAAATCGGCGACGGTGTCGTTGAAGTAAAAGCAACCAGCGGTGACAACAACCTCGGTGGTGACGACTGGGACAACGCTGTTGTCGACTGGATGGTCACACAGTTCAAGAACGCTCATGGTGTTGATTTGTCCAAAGACAAGATGGCAGTACAGCGTCTGCGTGAAGCAGCAGAAAAGGCAAAGATTGAACTGTCAAGTTCAACCGAAACCTCAATCAACCTGCCCTACATCACGGCAAGTGCTGACGGACCCCTTCACCTTGAAGAGACCCTTACTCGCAGCAAGTTTGAATCACTGACAGCTGACCTGCTCAAGCGCACCAAGACACCATTTGAAGCCGTTGTCAAAGATGCCGGTGTCAAGATCAGCGACATCGACCAGGTAGTTCTTGTTGGTGGCTCAACTCGTATGCCTGCAGTTGCAGATCTGGTTAAAGAAATGACCGGTAAAGATGCAAACAAGGGCGTTAACCCCGACGAGGTTGTTGCAATTGGTGCGGCACTTCAAGCGGGTGTGCTTCGCGGTGACGTGAAAGACGTTCTTTTGCTGGACGTAACTCCTCTTTCCTTGGGTATTGAAACCAAGGGTGGCGTGATGACCAAGTTGATCGAGCGCAACACCACTATCCCAACCAAGCGTTCGGAAACTTTCACAACTGCCGAAGACAATCAGCCGTCAGTATCAATCCAGGTGTATCAGGGTGAGCGCGAAATGGCTGCCTATAACAAGCAGTTGGGAACATTCGATCTCACCGGTCTGCCACCAGCACCACGTGGTATCCCGCAGATTGAGGTTACATTCGACATCGATGCCAACGGAATCGTGCATGTATCCGCTCGTGATACCGCTACGGGTAAAGAGCAGTCCATGACAATTTCTGGCGGATCTACCTTGAGCAAGGACGACATCGATCGCATGATGCGTGATGCGGAAGCACACGCAGATGAAGATAAGCAACGCCGCGAGGAAGCTGAAGTGCGTAACAACGCTGAAGCTTTGGTGTACCAGACTGAGAAGTTCCTCGCCGACAATGCCGACAAGGTGCCAGCTGATGCGAAAGCAAATGTTGAAGGACCGCTAGAAGAACTCAAAAAAGCAATCGAAGAAAATGACGGTCCCGGTATGCGTTCAGCAACGGACAAGGTTGCGGCAGCAAGCCAAGCATTGGGTGCAGCAATGTACAGCGAAGCCCAAGCTGGTGGATCAGAAGAAGCCGCCGAGGCCGCCGCTGATACAGCCGAAGAAGAAGTCGTTGACGCAGAGATCATTGACGAGGACGAATCCAAGTGAGTGAAGAAGAAGGCATAAGGGTGAACGACAAACGTCGACTCGACCCCGACACCTTCGAGGTTCGTCAGCCAAGTTCCGACTTGGCTGACGAAGCTCTCACTGGGGAGTTTGACGCTGAAGCGGAGCTCATCGAAGGCGAAGTGGTTGGGATCGAGCAAAAAATTAGCGAACTCACCGACGATCTGCAACGGGTCCAAGCTGAGTACGCGAATTACCGCAAGCGAGTTGACCGCGACCGTGAAGTAAACCGTCAACTAGCAATTGGTGCGGTTTTCTCTGAACTCTTACCGGTACTCGACGACATTGAGTTGGCACGCGAGCACGACGAACTCAACGGCGCATTCAAAACCGTTGGTGAAAAACTCGAGGCAACCTTGAACAAACTTGGCTTAGTGAAATTCGGTGCGGCACAAGATCCATTCGATCCGAATATGCACGAAGCCTTAGCCAGTGAAGAGGTTGAAGGAGTTTCGGAGCCGACCGTAATCGCAATATTCCAGCAGGGTTACCGGCAGGGTGATCGCATTCTGCGTCCAGCTCGCGTCAGCGTTGCCGGTACCTGAGTCTTTGATCAGACTAAGTAGATGTGGGACATTGAATGAATAAGGATTGGCTCGAAAAAGACTTCTACGCTCTATTGGGCGTCTCAAAAGACGCAACGCCCGCAGAGATGAAGAAGACATACCGAAAACTTGCGCGTGATCTTCACCCCGACAAAAACCCCGGAAATAAAGTGGCGGAAGACAAGTTTAAAGCTGTCTCCGAGGCCTATGACGTGTTATCCGATGACAAAAAGCGCAAGGAATACGACGAAGGTCGAGCACTTTTTGCCTCCGGTGGCTACGGACGCAGACCGGGATCCGGTGGCGGGAACTACAACGTCAATTACGAGGATCTATTCGCAGGGGACCAGGGTGGATTTGGCGACTTCCTCGGTGGAATTTTCAATCGTGGTGGTGGGGCAGGTGGTCGATCCAAGCAACCACGACGAGGCCAAGACATTGAGACTTCACTGACACTCTCATTTGCCGACACACTTGACGGTGTAACGGTTCCACTTAATTTGCAGAGTGATGGCGCCTGCTCAATGTGTCACGGGACCGGAGCCAAAGCTGGTTCAACACCTCAAGTGTGTCCGACATGTAACGGTAATGGACAGATCTCTCGCAATGCGGGTGGATTTGCTTTCTCTGAACCATGTCCAACCTGTCAGGGCCGGGGGCTATTCGTTGATGACCCCTGTAATCGGTGCCATGGGACCGGTCGCGGCAAAAACAGTCGAAGTGTTCAAGCCCGCATTCCGGCTGGGGTCAAGGACGGAACCAAGATCCGACTTAAAGGCAAAGGCGGCCCCGGTGAACGTGGCGGTCCCGGCGGTGACTTATTTGTCAAGGTATCTGTCAAACCGCATCCACTATTTGAACGTAAAGGTGACAACTTAAGTGTTGATGTCCCCGTGACTTTTGCTGAAGCAGCCCTGGGCGCCGATATTGCTATTCCGGTCCCGCGCGGTGGAACTGTGAATATGCGCATCCCTGCGGGAACAACAACTGGTCGCACTTTCCGAATCAAGGGCAAAGGGGTTCGTGGCAAAGATGGCTTGAATCACGACGTGTTAGCCGTTATAGACATAGCAGTCCCGCAAAACTTGAATGAAGAAGCCAAATCAGCCCTCAAGGATTTTGCAGACGCAACCACCGATCAAGAGCCACGTAAAGAGATTTACGCACTTGGGGAAAAATTATGAGTACTCCCTATGAAGACAACATTGTTGCCTCAGAGACCCCGGTTTATGCGATCTCGATCGCTGCGCAACTAGCTGGCCTACACCCGCAGACCTTGAGGCAGTACGACCGCGTTGGCCTCGTGTCAGCACATCGGGTCGCGGGAAGGAACCGGCTTTACAGTGCGCGTGATGTGCAAAGACTGCGCTATGTTTCACAATTATCGAATGAAGGTCTCAGTATTGAGGGAATTAAGCGTGTGCTTGAACTCGAGGAGCAGGTGCTGGAACTTCGTGAACGCCTGGGTGAGTTCCACCGCGAACGCACATCTCGCGCCCTGGTCGTGTGGCGTCCACAACGGGTGAATCGGGATTAATAATGGATATTGCGTTAACTACAAAAAGTAATGACGCTATTGGAGCATCTGTTCGTATCGCTGCTGCGCAAGGAAACCCATCAGTTGAACCCATCCATCTTCTCGACTCCCTCCTCCAGCAGGGCTCAGGAATTGCAACCGGGCTCCTTAAACACTTGGGGGTTAACGTCCCGGCACTTGCGGCAAGTGTGCGCACACAAATGCAGTCACTCCCTTCCGTATCAGGGTCAACGGTCGCGCCGCCCCAATTAAGTCAATCAACAATCAAGGTTCTCAAGGACGCTGATTCATTAGCAAAAGAACGGAATGACGATTACGTCAGTACCGAGCACTTACTCATTGCACTCGCCCAAAGTGGCACAAACGAAGCCGCTCAAGCACTCGCAAAGGTGGGAGTCACCGGAGCATCATTACTTCAAGCATTACAGGAAACAAAGGGGAGCACACGCGTGAATACACAAGATCCTGAAAGCACTTTCCAAGCATTAGAAAAATATGGCGTTGACCTGACCGCACTTGCTCGTGAAGGCAAAATCGATCCAGTGATTGGTCGAGACGAAGAAGTGCGTCGAACGATGCAAGTGCTTTCTCGTCGGACCAAAAATAACCCGGTACTCATTGGTGAACCGGGTGTAGGAAAGACAGCGGTTGTAGAAGGTCTTGCCCGAAGAATTGTCGAAGGAGACGTACCAACTTCCCTTCTGGGAAAAAAGTTGATTTCCCTTGACATGAGCGCCATGGTTGCGGGGGCAAAATTTCGTGGTGAATTCGAGGAACGTTTAAAGGCAGTCCTCGATGAAATCAAGGGCAGTGATGGTCAAGTAATTACTTTTATCGACGAACTTCACACTGTCGTGGGTGCGGGCAGCACTGGCGATGGGGCAATGGATGCAGGCAATATGTTGAAGCCGATGCTTGCCCGAGGCGAGTTGCGCATGATCGGTGCGACGACACTAGACGAGTACCGCGAGTACATCGAAAAAGATCCTGCTCTTGAGCGTCGTTTCCAACAAGTTTTTGTTGACCAACCAAGTGTGGAAGACACAATTGCAATTTTGCGCGGTATTAAAGAAAAATATGAAGCACATCATAAAGTCGTTATCTCTGATTCGGCGATCGTTGCTGCTGCCACAATGTCGGATCGCTACATCACGAGTCGATTTTTGCCAGACAAAGCAATTGATTTAATGGATGAGTCGGCAAGCCGACTACGCATGGAGATCGACTCATCTCCTGTGGAAATTGACGTATTGCAACGCCAAGTCGATCGACTGCGCATGGAAGAACTTGCAGTCGCCAAGGAAAAAGATGACGCGTCAAAAGAGCGATTGGTAAAGATTCGTGCAGAAATTATGGAAAAAGATGAAGAACTTCGTGGACTTCGGACCCGCTGGAACGATGAGAAGAAGGGCCTGGACCGAATCGGTGAAATCAAGGTCTTGATCGACGATTTGCGGGCGGTGGCTGACCGGGCTCAGCGCGAAGGAGATTTCGAGCTGGCGTCACGAATTCTGTATTCCGAACTCCCAACGTTTGAAGAAGAGCTCGTGAAGGTAACCGCTGAAACAAATGCACGCGAATCCACCATGGTAAAAGAAGAAGTGACCGCAGATGACATAGCAGTAGTTGTTGCTGCGTGGACGGGTATTCCGGCCGGCAGATTACTTGAGGGTGAAACACAGAAACTTCTGCGCATGGAAGAGCACCTCGGCGAACGGGTAATCGGTCAACCTGAAGCCGTGCGTGAAGTCAGTGATGCGGTACGTCGCGCCCGAGCAGGGATCTCCGATCCCAACCGACCGACCGGATCCTTTCTGTTCCTTGGGCCAACCGGTGTAGGTAAAACAGAATTGGCTAAGGCGCTCGCAGAGTTCCTCTTCGATGACGAACGAGCGATGATTCGCATTGACATGAGCGAGTACTCCGAAAAGCATTCGGTGGCGCGTCTGGTTGGTGCCCCTCCAGGGTACGTCGGCTACGAACAGGGAGGACAAATTACCGAAGCGGTTCGCCGGCGCCCCTACTCGGTCGTACTCCTTGACGAGGTAGAGAAAGCACACCCGGAAGTATTTGATGTTCTGTTGCAAGTTCTTGATGACGGACGTCTAACTGATGGCCAGGGAAGAACAGTGGATTTCCGCAATGTAATTCTGATTTTGACCTCGAACCTTGGTTCTCAATTTCTCATCGACCAAGATGTGCCATTTGAGGAGCGGAAAGCTGCCGTCATGGAAGTTGTGCGACAAAAGTTTCGCCCTGAGTTTTTGAACCGGCTTGACGCAATGGTGACATTTGATCCACTGGACAAAGAAGAATTAGCTAGAATCACCAAGATTCAAATTGAACTCCTGCAAAAGCGACTCGTCGACCGCAGGATCACTCTCGAATTGGAGCAGGTGGCGCTCACCTGGCTGGTTGATCGAGGTTTTGACCCGATCTACGGTGCGCGTCCATTACGGCGGCTTGTTCAAACCGCTGTTGGTGACAAATTGGCCATGGCGCTATTGAGTGGGGAGTTGTCCGACGGCGACACCTGTGTGGTTACGGTTGCCGCGGACGGAGAGTCACTCAAGATCCTCTCTTGAGATAAGTCACAATCTGACATTTAAGAAATAGTTTGCATTCGCTCGATGGCTTCTGCAAGAACTTCAGGCTTCTTACAGAACGCCCAACGGACGTATTCTTTAAAGTCGTGACCTGATTCGGTAAAGACTTGGTGCGGAATTGCAACAACCTTGCATTGATTCGCCAACATGCGTGCGAACTCAAGACCGTCGGTGTAACCCAGGGGTGAAATATCAGTTGTCACGAAGTAGGTTCCTTCGGTTGGGACCACTCTCATTCCGAGTTGGGTCAAGCCGGCGCTGAGCTGATCACGCTTAACACCAAGGTCGCGTCGAAATTGCGTAAAATACTGATCGGGCAAGCCAAGTCCCTTAGCAATCGCTAATTGAAATGGTCCACCCGAAACGTAACTTAAATGTTGCCGTACTGATTTAACCGCTGCAACCAGAGGACGTGGACCACTCGCCCAGCCAACTTTCCAACCGGTGAATGAGAATGATTTCCCACCCGAACCAATTGTGATGCACCGTTGGAACATACCCGGCAAAGTTGAAATGGGGATGTGAACATTCGAGTCAAACCACAAATGCTCGTACGCTTCATCGGAAATCACAATGAGGTCGTGAGCAATGACCAACTCCGCAATTGCACTGAGTTCTTCTCGGTTAAATACTGTCCCACTCGGATTGTGTGGTGAGTTGAGAAGTAGCAGTTTCGTGGCAGGTGTAATTGCCTCGGATAATGCCTGGATATCTGGTCGCAAATCCGGTTTGGACAGGGGAACACCAACTGGCTTGGCCCCACTGAGATCAATCACTGCCCGGTAGACGTCAAATGCTGGATCAAAGAAAATAACTTCATCGCCTTTTTCAACGAGTGCCAGCAGACTCGCTGCAAGTGCTTCACTGGCACCCGTCGTTGCAACGACGTCAGTGTCTGGGTCAATATCCAGATTGTAGAAACGCTTCTGGTGTGCGGAGATTGCCGAGCGTAATTCGGGAAAACCATGCGGTGGCGGGTATTGATTTCCGCGCCCAGTGTTGATGCAGGAAATTACTTCATCTTTGAGTTCCTGCGGACCATCAGTATCGGGGAATCCTTGTCCCAAATTTATTGAATTAGTCTCAAATGCAAGTTTTGACATCTCGGCAAAGATGGAGACTGCGTGCGGGCGCATTTTGGGAACTAAGAAGTTTTCTTGCACCTGCCAACCATAGGCCTTCGAAACGGGAGCTGTTGTGTTTAGGTGGGTAAGTCTTAACGCCGAATCACTTTTTCAGCTGAGTCGGCCGAACCCGCATCGGTGACTATTCGACTGAGGCACCGATAACGGCTTTGTGTCAGGTTTCTAACGACCGCCGAGTCACTGGAAATACGAGCAGAGCGAATCGCTCCCGAGCCAATGGGTGAGCAGATGACTCTCTCGGTCCTCACCGGTGAACTGTTTGCGTTTGATGGCTTGAAACTGAACTTTGCACTTGTCCGAGTAAATTTAGCGGACTTGACTTCTCCAGCAATTGGTTGATCACTGGGAACCGCAATGATGGGGATAGAAGCTGGTGAGTTGCCAACTTCGTTAGCCGAGATCGCTGTCACCGCGTACTCGGCTCCGGTGATCAGGCCAGTAACCGAACAGGTACCGCTTGAATTTTGCGCCGTGGGCGCTGCAAAGCAATTGAGGGTCTGGGTCGTTGTTGGGTTCGCGGGGTTTGGCCCAGTTACGGTCACTGCATACTGCGTCACCGCGGCGTCGCCTTGACTCAGACTCACGGTGATTCTCAACTCACCTAAAAGTGGCAAAACAGAGACGGTGGGTGGAACTGTCGGAATTGAAATGGGCATTGCCCCAGTTTCTTGCAAAAAGTCGTTAGCCGCGCTCACTCGAATGTAGACCCCGGGATACGTACTCGCACAATCCTCACCCCAACTGACAATTCCGACAAGTCGTGGACCGGCGCTACCTGTTACAACCAGTGGCCCACCGGAATCGCCCTGACAGGCGTCAACAATTTCCTTACTCGAATTAACTCCGGCAGCGCAGATCATTACGCTGTCATTTACTTCTCGATTGGAAAATCCGTTGAAGTTGATTCCATTAACCATATTTCTTTTTCCTCCACCGCAGGAAGAGTTGGGAAATATCACCACGTCACCTACCTGGAAAATGGTCGGGTACTTGTTACCTGAAACGACAATGTTTCCCCAACCGGCAACTTGAGCGGCATTTCCCGCGGCCGTGTATTCGGCAGCCAACTCAGGTATCAGCGGGTTCAAAATCGGGATATCAGTCACCGGCGCAGTGAGTGTCAGGACGGCAATATCGTTCTCGGAGGTTTCAATGTTGTATTCCGGGTGCACACTGATGTTTGTGATTTGAACAATTCGAATAGTTGACGAATCTAAATTTCGGGCGAATCCAGCACTGATTTCGGCCGCGGTAGTTTGCTCGCCGCTTTTCTGGTCAACCACGCAATGAGCGGCGGTAACCAATGTGGTTGGGCTGGTCAGTGTTGCCCCGCAGAACTGGGCCTGAAATGCGCCGTCCTGTTCGAGGTCTGTTGTGTAAAGCAGAGATGCCAAATAGGGAAATTGCCCGATCTTGGCATCAACCCCATGAATAACCCGTGGGGAAAATTCACTCTGACGAATGCTTACGCCGTGGACGTTAGCGAGGGGGAAAGTCGCCAATGCGGCGGCAGCAATCCCCACGAATGCTCGTCTGGCTTTACATCTCACCCCCTAACGGTAAGCCATGTCCTCGCGCGAATCCCGTTGAGAGCCGGGGTTCCACTTCGATTAAAGGAAATTATTTTCGATGAATTGGGCGAATTCGGGTAGGCCTGTGAATTCCTTGATTGTGATTCCTCGAAGGCCAACTTCTCGGGGAATCGTTGATCCCGTTGGGAAATGTGCTGTTATTGGCGCTAGGGGCCAGCTGTCGGTAAATGGCGGGAGTACGGGCTGCAATAACTGGTAACCCAAAATCGCTCGCCCGGCTGCCCGTTGAGCCAGGGCGATAGCGGGGAGTTGGTTGCAGGCGTCGCCGGTGACAATGATGATCAGATTTTTGCTGGGAGTGGCCTTCGCGATCTCTTGGCAGGTCCGGGCCGGGTCGGGGTCTATCAATATGTTGATGCACGAGGTGGGATTTGTCTTGGTTAATAGATCTGACAGGCCCGGGGGTGTTTCATCAGACACGAGGTGGACCAGCGTTACTTCATTCATTGGGATCAGCATATTCGCACTTGATTAGGATGTGACTATGTCACAAAGCCCCGAGTGGAATGCATTACGCCAACAAATTTTAGACAAAGCCGTGGTTCGTGGAAAAGTCATTCTCTCCAGCGGGCGAGAGGCGGACTACTACGTGGACCTCAGGAGGGTGACATTGGACGCCGAAGCGGCGCCACTGGTTGGTGCGGTCATGCGGCAGGTTAATAGTGATTGTGATTATGCGGCAGTTGGCGGCCTGACCCTGGGTGCCGACCCGGTTGCGACTGCAATGATGCACAACGCCGCTGGTGAGGGCATTCTCCTGAATTCATTTGTTGTCCGCAAAAGCGAGAAACAGCATGGTTTGCAGCGCAGAATTGAAGGACCTGACGTCAAAGGTGTTCGTGTTCTTGCAGTGGAAGACACGTCAACCACCGGCTCATCTGTTTTGACAGCGGTTGAGGCGCTCTTGATTGACGGCGCCGTCATCGCGGGCGTCAGTGTGATTGTTGATCGTGGTGCAAAATCAAAAGTTGAAGAAGCTGGCTACAGCTACACCGCCGCTTACACACTCGCCGATCTCGGACTTGAGTAGGTTTCACTAGTGGATCAGGATGCGGCGGAAGTTGGCGTCGGTCCTTGGGAAGACGATGCTCCGGTTGGTGAGCAGTGGGACAGTGAGCTCCTCGCAAATGGTGATCGGCGCAATGTCATCGATAAATATCGATACTGGAGCCTAGAAGCGATTGTTGCTGATTTAGATGCTACTCGCCACACATTACATATTGCGATTGAAAACCTCGAGCATGATTTCAATATCGGATCAATTGTTCGCACCGCTAATGCGTTCCTCGTCAAGGAAGTTCATATTGTGGGCCGAAAGCGCTGGAATCGGCGCGGCGCAATGGTGACGGACAAGTATCAACACATTCGCCACCACCCTGATCCAGCTTCATTCGGCTCATGGGCGGCAGAAGCAGGAATTCCAGTCATCGGCGTTGACAACATGGACGGCTCGGTTCCCATCGAAACCTTCAATTACCCGAAAGGGTGTGTTTTAGTCGTTGGCCAAGAGGGATCAGGATTATCTGACGCGATGCGAGAGCAATGCCAAACCCTGGTCGATATTGCCCAATTTGGCTCAACCCGCTCCATAAATGTTGGTGCTGCGGCAGCAATCGCTATGCATGGGTGGATTCGACAGCACACAATTCGCTGACGAAATGTCATCGGTTGGCATCCTGAAAAGGGAGCGTGGAACAATACCGACTGACAACCGAGCCCGTGATTAAGCGGGCAAATATTTTGGAGCTCACATGCCTATTGCATCCCCAGAGGTTTACCGCGAAATGCTTGACCGCGCGAAGGTTGGAAAATTTGCTTATCCCGCCATTAATACTTCTTCTTCCCAAACAATCGTCGCCGCTATTCGAGGGTTCGCGGAAGCAGAGAGTGACGGGATCGTTCAAGTTTCATGGGGCGGTGCCGAGTTCGCAACGGGTCAAGGCGTGAAAGACATGGTGACGGGCGCGGTCGCACTTGCTGAGTTTGCATATGTTGTTGCAGACAAGTACGACGTCAATATTGCACTTCACACCGATCACTGCCCGAAGGACAAGTTGTCCGGTTTTATGGAGCCACTTGTTGTCATTTCACAGGAGCGTGTTGCAAAAGGTCTTGCACCACTTTTTCAATCCCACATGTGGGATGGCTCCGCCGTGCCTCTTGCAGAAAATATGGAAATCTCTGAGCGGATGCTTGATGCCTGCACAAAAGCAAATATTATTTTGGAAATCGAGATTGGTGTTGTTGGTGGCGAGGAAGACGGCGTTGAGGCCTCCCATGACGCAAAACTTTTTTCAACAGTCGAAGACGGGCTCGAGACCGCCAAGAGACTTGGGTTAGGCGAGCGCGGTCGTTACATGGTCGCTGCAACTTTCGGCAATGTCCATGGCGTTTACAAACCAGGAAATGTCGTTTTGACCCCTTCGATCCTCAAGGACATCCAAGATGCTGTCGGTAAGGAATACGGGGTTGACAAACCATTTGACTTGGTCTTCCATGGTGGTTCAGGTTCACTACTCAGTGAGATCCGTGAATCACTCGACTACGGTGTTGTGAAAATGAATATTGACACTGACACTCAATACGCATTCACACGACCAATTGCTAATCACATGTTTGTCAACTACGACGGTGTCCTCAAAATTGACGGCGATGTAGGAAATAAGAAAATGTATGACCCGCGTGCTTACGGAAAAGCCGCTGAAGCCGGAATGGCCGACCGCGTCAAGCTCGCTTGTGAAGACCTACGCTCTGCCGGAACGAGGATGAAATAAACATGAATTCAGAGAATTTGCTAGGTGGGCCTAACCCAACACTCCTGCCCGTAGGGGACCTTGCGCAAGCTGCGTTAGCAGCCGGGGGCGATCCACGAACGGTTGTTGCGCAATACCCAACGAGTTCACTCGCCTGGGCGATGCTCAGTGACCAGGCGTGGGATCAAAGTGATGTCATAGGTTCTTATGCGTTTGCGCGCGTCGGTTACCACCGGGGACTTGACTCACTTCGTAAGAATGGTTGGAAGGGATACGGCCCCGTTCCTTGGAGCCATGAGCCCAATCAAGGTTTCCTTCGCTGTTTGCAGAATCTCGGTCGCGCAGCGGGTGAAATAAATGAAAGTGATGAACAAGTTCGAATCGCTGACTTCATTATTGAATGTGATCCAACACTTGGCTAAGCCTGTTCTCATCGCTGGCGCAGGAATCACGGGGGTGTCCTGCGCCATCGCATTGCGCGATGCGGGTGTTCCTTTTCGAATTGTGAATAAGGGTTACCGAATTGGTGGCCGGATGGCCTCGCGTCCCGTTCGTGATTCCGGAACTCCATTTGACGGCAGGGTTTTTGACACGGGCGCTTCTTACTTCACGGTGAGTGACCCTGATTTTGCAGCGGTTGTTTCTGAATTAGAAATTGCCGGGGTTGTACAGCCTTGGACGGACACCTTTCACTTCGCCGACCCCGAAGGAATTGCTGGAGTCAAGATGGGCCCAATGCGCTATCGCGCAGAATTGGGAATTCGCAGTGTCGTTGAATATCTAGCGCGCGATTTGGTGATTGAAGAGGGTGAAGTCACCGAGTTGCCAACACATGAGCGACTGGCACTGTGCATGCCCACGCCACAAGCAGCTCGGGTATTTCCGCAGGCGAGTGAACTCAGCACGGCGGTGTGGGAGCCGGTGATTTCTGTTTCACTCTTATTTGACCAGGTGTACTGGGCGGCATTCGATGGAATCTTTGTGAATCAAGACGCTCACGTCACATGGATCGCTAATGACGGCGCCAGGCGTGGAGATCATGCACCTGCACTTGTTGTTCACATGAGTCCGGTTCTCTCCGCTGGTCATTTGGTGGATCCAGAGGACGTAACTCCCATAGCGGTCGCTGCGGTGAAGCGAATTATGAGTTTTGATGCCGATCCAGTCTGGACACATGCTCATCGGTGGACTTTTGCTAAGCCCCTCGAAGGAACAACAGTGAGTGAACCAAACTTTGTTCTCGGTGAGGTCTCACGTGCAGGTGATGAATTCAGCGACCGACCTCGGGTTGAGGCTGGTTGGCGAAGTGGACGCGATCTCGGACGGGCGCTCGTTGACCTAGCGTAATTTTCCACGCCAAGCTGAAAATGATTTCACCGATTGACCATGTGGCTTTTTTAACCATGGGTAAGGGTGAATCTCGGCTAAATTGGTGAACTTTTTAAAGCTGGGAACCGGAGCGTAGGTCACGGAGACGCGATTCTCGCGGGCGAACTCATACGGGTCACCCAAAAATAACTGGACGTCCCTTCGTTGCGCTAAGTCCTGAAGAGTCTCGAGGTAAAAGTACATGCGTTTTGATGAAAGTTGTAACTTCGCGAGAGCTGCTTCATTAAAGACAAAGGCAACCGGCAACGTTGGATTAGCCATTAAAGCTGAATCCTGATCACCCATCGAATCAATAGTGAGTAGCACAAACTGAGGGTTGCTGTTTTTCACTGCAATTGAAGGACCGGCGGTTCCAACAGGATCAGGGTCAGTGGCGAGTAACGGATCAGTTTGTGCAGCGTCGAGTGCACGTTCATCAGGGAATTGTGCAATGGGACAGTTGCTCTTCAGGGCACACCCACCACACAATTGTGGTGCTCGTTTCTGCACCTGCCACTGGGAAAGCCCGTACGGCCTGCCATTGCCAGAGCCAACAACCCATTGCCAGCCGGTCAGATTTGCGGCACGTGACCCGTCGATCAATTCGCGATACATGCGCTCTTGACCGTGCAACCAGCCAACTTGATTGCGAACAGTCCACTGCGATGCCAACCACATTCTGGTTTGGTTCACAATCCAACCGTCACGACCTAATTCTTCAACCGCGAAATCAATACAGGCCATGTTTACTGGGTTCACTGAGTCCGTTGGACCTTGAGGCCAACCGTCCCCCGGGGCATCTCGCACCTGCTCGAATCGAAGGTTGTGAAATAGACGTGTACCCAGTCGTGCATAGAGGTGTCGTGAATATTCCTGCCACAGGAGTTCGTCTCGGTACTTCTCTCGATCTGCGAAGGGTGCCTTTGCTACCCGGTTCCACACCTTTTCAAGGGTCAACAAATTGTGCCGAATATATGGTGAGAGCACCGTGGCGCCACGTGCCGTGACCGGTAAGACCTCAGATAGATCTCGTGCATATCCAGCGATATTCAACTC
>CAMAVT010000030.1 GCA_945861775.1 Bifidobacterium breve | reverse complement strand
CGGACCGGCGGTGCCCAAAGTCCATGCTCGGCAACTTCTAATGAACGCTGATCGACGACCGCGAAGTACCGAAGTTCTTCAACTTCATCGCCCCAGAACTCAACGCGGATCGGGTGCTCTTGGGTTGGCGGAAAGACATCGAGGATTCCTCCGCGAACTGCAATTTGACCGCGGCGGTCCACGAGGTCAACTCGCTCATATCCCAGTGCCACCAGCCCACTTACCGTCTCAGTGAGTGATGCCTTGTCCCCCATGTTTAACACAACCGGATCCTGATCCCCGAGGTTGGCAACTATTGGTTGCAATGCTGCACGGACCGAAGTGATCAAAACTGTGATGGGGGGTGCGTGCACACTTCCCACAATTGGGTGGGCCAGTCGTCTCAGCACGGCCATGCGCTTGCCGACCGTGTCAGCCGATGGTGAAAGTCGCTCATGGGGCAGCGTCTCCCAACTGGGGAATACAGCTATTCCCTCGCTGGGTAAATAGGCACTCAGGTCGGCGGCCAATTCATCGGCTGCACGGCCCGTTGTTGTCAGGACTAATTTAATTCCCGACTCCTGCTCGCTGGCGATCTTGGCAATCACGAGCGGGTAAATCACACTCGGACCCACTAGGTCAACCGTGTTTGCAACCCCTGAGCTCTCGGCAATAGCCAAAAAAGCCGGATCGGCTTCTACTAAATCAAGTAAGCCAGCAAGTGGTTGGGTCGTGCTCACGCTCCCTGGGTTTCCTTAATGGCCCGCAGAACGTGTGGATAAAGATCTGCCCGGGACACAACGAGATCGGTGACATAAGGCGGCATGTGGTTGAAGGTGATCGGGTCTCCATTCATGTGGGATGCAATCAGGCCGTAATGCTCGGCCACTATGTAGGGCGCGGCAACATCCCATTCGTAGAAGCCGGTGTTGTGCAAGTAAATGTCTGCGCGACCACACAAAATCTCATTTACCTTGGCTCCAACGGACCCGACATCCACAATTTCTACGCTGCTATGCGAGATACCAGCTTCAGTGAGCAATTCACCCAGTCGAGTAACTATCTCACCCAAATTTGCCGGGGGCCGTGATCGGGAGGCAACCAGTCGGATCACCGAATCTGCAGCTACAAACACTTCGACGGAATCAAGGACACTTCGCGTCATGTCCTGTTCGGGTAGATCGACCGTTCCAGCACTGAGTTTGCGCTCCTGCGCATTCCACAGGGCAATGTGGACTGCGAAGTCCTTTCTATTTTGTCCGTATTCCCACGTGCCATCGAGTGGGTCAACAATCCACACTCGATTTGCTTCTAATCGATCAGAGTTGTCTTTTCCCTCTTCACTGAGAATTGCATCAAGTGGTCGGGCAGTTGAGAGTTTTTCCATAATGAACAGGTGGGCAGCACGGTCGGCTTGATCCCGGAGTTGGTTACTCAAAGTTTCATCGATCGTGTCGACGGGGTGAGCCAGGAAAAAATCCGTGCGCAGCTTCAGCAAAAGTTGCCCAGCCTCTTGTGCAACCTCACGTGAAAGCTCTGCATCATTTTTCTCTGGCATCAGACCACTTTCGTTGGTGTTAACTATTGAATTTACTTTGTGCGGTATCTAAGCCTTGGGTGATCAGTGTTTCAATCGCGTCGCAACTACGCCCAATGAGCTCAGGTAATGCCTTTCGTTCACCCGAACTAAATGGGGAAAGCACAAAATCCGCTGGATCCTGACGGCCAATCGGCCTACCGATTCCTACTCTGGCTCGGAAGTACTCACCCGTTCCTATTGACTTTTTTATGCTCTTGAGTCCGTTGTGCCCGTTGTCACCCCCACCAAACTTGAGGCGGATTGCGGCAAAGTCAATATCAAGCTCGTCGTGGACCACGATCAAATTCTCTGGAGGTACATCATAAAAATCTAGAATTGATTTGATTGGACCGCCGCTCTCGTTCATGAAACACAAAGGAATTGCCAATACGACGCTGTGTTGACCAAGCTGGGATCCGGGGAGCCCGATGTGACTTTGCCCAACGGCAGCGAAAGCCTTTTTGTGACGAGACAATTTGACGTTTAGATTTACTGCAAGTTCGGCAACCACCATTGCACCAATGTTGTGCCTGGTGCCTGCGTATGCGGGGCCAGGATTTCCCAGCCCCGCGATAACAAAGGTCACTACTCCGCGGTGGCGGCGGGCTCAGTTGGTGTAACTGCGGCCAATGCGCCCGCTGCGGCTGCAGCATCTTCGGTCACACCTGCGGCTGCAGCTGCGGTCGCCTGCTCAATTGCCTTTTCCTTCGCGTCAGCAACTGCGTGGCCGACCGCATCAAGTGGCAACTCGCCATGTGCAACGGATTCTTCCCATGACTGCATAACCATTGAGAAGTCAAGGCCAGCTTCTTCGGCTGCCTGGCGTACTTGGGCTACTGCATCTGCGTAGTCACTACGAAGGGCTGCTTCCTGCTTAGAAATGACAAGCAGATCAAGGTGCTCAAGGTTCTGGCGAACTGGATCGCGCTGGATGTCACGTGGCTTGGTGAGAAAAGTCTGTCCATCGAACGCGATGTTAAGGACAACACGTGGCTTGCGCAGGGCAAGGTTGAGTTCATGCTCGGGCAAGGTGACGTGCATAAGCGTGGTGTCGGTGCCGTACAAGACTGCAGGAATTTGACCACCACGACGAATTCGGCGGGATGCACCCTTACCAAATTCTGAACGGGGGGAAGCGGTTAGGTTGACGTTAGTCACGAGGTCTCCTTGTAGTAAATCGGCACATTTGGGTGGGGCAATTTGGGGTGGGGCAATTTTGGGGTGGGGCAATTGCGCGCCAAGGAGAGGGGCCAAAGCCCTAACACGTCGATAACGGTGTCACGCTGAAGGTGCACCCTCGCCGAGGAACGTCCGTAGTCTACAAAAGGGTCTGCCAACTAGTGCGACGAGGTGTGCCGACCCGATTCATCGTCCTCAAACATTCGGGTAACCGAGCCGTCGGTGAAGACTTCATTGATGGCTTGTGCCAGCAAAGGTGCGATCGAGAGAACCGTGAGTTTCTCGAATCTGCGATCCTCTGGAATCGGGAGAGTGTCGGTCACAATTACTTCGGAGATGTTTGAGTTCTGGAGTCGCTCACGTGCCGGGTCACTCAAAATTGCGTGGGTTGCAGCAACGATTACTTGGGAAGCTCCATTTTCAAATAGGGTCTCCGATGCCTTAACGATCGTGCCACCGGTGTCAATCATGTCGTCAACGACAACGCAGATCCGGTCTTTCACGTCACCGACAACTTCGAGCACCCGGACCTGGTTAGGAATATCGGGGTCGCGACGCTTATGAATAATTGCCAGGGGCGCTCCCAATACGTCGGTCCAACGCTCGGCAACGCGCACACGACCGGCATCAGGGGAGATAACCGTGATCCTGCTGGTGTCTACCTTTGCTGCTACATGTGCGGCCAGTAGTGGCAGTGCGAACAAGTGGTCAACGGGTCCATCGAAAAATCCTTGGATCTGCGAGGTATGCAAATCAACCGTCATTAGGCGATTGGCACCGGCAGCTTTGAACAAGTCTGCCATCAATCGTGCTGAGATTGGCTCCCGGCCGCGGTGCTTTTTGTCTTGACGCGCGTAGCCATAGAAGGGGACAACAACCGTGATGCGTTTTGCGGATGCGCGCTTGAGCGCGTCGATCATGATCAGTTGTTCCATGATCCATTTGTTAATCGGAGTGGTGTGACTTTGGAGAACGAATGCGTCACCTCCGCGAACTGACTCGCGAAAACGAACGAAGATCTCACCATTGGCAAAGTCGTGTGCGGTAACGGGGGTGAGGTCAATCCCCAAATGCGCCGCGACCTGGTCCGCCAACTCCGGGTGCGCCCTGCCAGAAAGCAGCAGGAGATGCTTTTGAGTTGGGACTGACTTCTCGGCCACTGCTCCACCTTTACTGTTTGCGTTCTATTTCACGACAGAACATCTTGACTTGTATTTGGTGCGGGGAAGAAGGGGTTATTGCCCCAACCTTTCCATGTGGCTATTGCTCGGTCTCAAGCGCCCTCTCGGCCGCCTTCGCTGAGCTCGTTCCTGCTCGCTTTCGCAATACCCACTTCAGGATATTGCGCTGTTGTGCCCGGCCAACCGCCATTGAGCCGGCAGGTACGTCATCGGTGATCACCGAGCCAGCAGCGGTGTACGCGCCGTCGCCGATCACAATCGGCGCAATCAACATGTTGTCTGACCCAACTCGGACGTGATTGCCGACCGTTGTGTGATGTTTTTCAACGCCGTCGTAGTTCACAAAAACTGTTCCCGCACCAATGTTGGTTCCCTCACCGATAGTGGCGTCACCGACATAAGACAAATGTGGCACCTTGGATCCAGCGCCGAGTTGGGAATTTTTCATCTCAACAAATGCACCGGCTTTCCCTGACTCGCCGATCACAGTGCCCGGGCGTAAATAGGTGTACGGGCCAACGGTTGCCCCCGCCCCAATGACAACGAGCTCCGCCCACGTGTGACGAACAATGGCGTTTGCACCGACTTCTGAGGAAATCAAAGTTGTGCCCGGCCCAATCTGTGCTCCGGCTTCAATGGCGGTGGGGCCACGCAGAATCGTTTGCGGGAGCAGCGTCACGTCTGCTGCTAATTCCGCATCAATGTCAATCCACGTAGATGCTGGGTCCAGCATTGTGACGCCGGCTTGCATCCATTTCACATTAATTCGATCTCGCATGATTGCCGCGGCCTGAGCGAGTTGGGCTCGGTCATTGATTCCCATGATGTCGTTGGTGTCTTGGGCGCCGATCCCAATCACGACTCCCCCGTCTGCAGTCATAATTCCAATTACGTCGGTGAGGTATTCCTCCCCTTGTGAATTGTGAGAATTCAACCCAGTAACGGCCGTGTGCAATGCAGCACCGTCAAATGCGTACATGCCCGAATTGATTTCTTGGATTTCCCGCTGCTGCGGGGTGGCATCTTTTTCTTCAACGATTCCCGTGACCAGATCACCGGATCGAATTATGCGTCCATAACCAAAGGGGTCTACAAAGTTTGCGGTCAACACCGTGGCTTGCGCCCGGCCATCCACATGGCTCTTCAAAAGATTAGTTAATGATGAACCTGTGAGAAGTGGAGTGTCTCCGGTCAGCACCACAACGGGTGACTCACTTGCGGAAACTCCACGGCCTTCGAGGAACTCCAGAGCAATCCGGACCGCGTGTCCGGTTCCATTGCGTTGTTCCTGTTCGACGGTCACAACCCACGGCGCAATTTCATCGAGGTGCGCGATCACCTGATCTTTGCCGCTTCCCACCACGACAACCAGATGCTCTGGCTCAAGGGTTGCCGCAGCTTCAATAACGTGGCCCAACAAACTACGGCCAGCGATTTCGTGCAAAACCTTGGGGGTTGTTGACTTCATTCGAGTTCCCTGCCCAGCCGCAAGGATGATCACAATGGGGGCTCGCACGGCACTAGCCTAGTTTGTTGAGATCTCGGTCCGAGGATCATCGAAAAAGGATGACAAAATTTTAAGCTCCCGGGGGAGGGATCGAACCTCCGTTGACGGATTCAAAGTCCGCTGTCCTGCCGCTAGACGACCCGGGATCGTGCGTGGGACACTTTATGGCGTGGGGTGCGTGGACATTGCGCGAGCCTACTTTCTGACCTACTCGGTGGCGCGAGTTGCAGGTTACGCGACCGTAGGTTACGCTTGCGTAAGTTGATTTATTCCGCTGTTAAATTACCGAACAGGTGAGGGAGTTCACGTGAGTGTTATGAGCCAAGAGGTCCTCGATCGTGAGCCGGCGGTTGACGAAGATGCCCAAGACCTTGTTTATCTTGGTTTAACGATGCGGATCATCATCGGGGCATTCGTTGTGATTCCCCTGATCGCTGTTGCATGTGCCCTCCCCATCGCGTGGGGTGGCTGGCTCAGCTGGCTCGACATCACACTCGCTATCGGACTGTGGTTACTTACCGCCGGCGGTATCACGGTTGGCTACCACCGCTACTTCACCCACGGGTCATTTAAGGCCAATCGCACCGTCAAAATCGTCTTGGCCGTTTTAGGGTCCCTCGCAATTGAAGGGTCACTTGATCAGTGGGTTGCCGACCACCGGAAGCATCATAAATTCTCTGATGAAGTTGGTGACCCTCATTCACCATGGCGCTTTGGTACAAGTAAAAAAGCAATCGGAAAAGGTCTACTTTTCGCACACGTTGGTTGGCTCTTCGATGACGACAACACCGGAATTGATAAGTACGCACCCGATATCGCGGCTGACAAAGACCTCAACTGGATTTCAAAGCACTTTTCAGCGTTTGTTATTGCCAGCCTGCTGCTTCCCGCTGTTCTCGGTGGCCGGATCACCTGGTCCTGGATGGGCGCTGTGACCGCAGTCTTTTGGGCGGGCCTAGTTCGCGTCGCATTCGTGCATCACGTCACCTGGTCAATCAACAGTATCTGTCACGTGTTTGGTAATCGACCATTCACTTCGCGTGATCTCTCCAGCAATGTTGCATGGCTTGCAATTCCGTCATTGGGTGAGTCATGGCACAACCTGCACCACGTTGATCCAACTGCCGCGCGACACGGTGTGATGAAAGGTCAAATCGATATCTCAGCCAGCTTCATCAAGGGCATGGAGAAAACAGGTTTGGCAACTGACGTTCGCTGGCCAAAGGCAGAACGCTTGGCCAAAAAACTTAAAGACCCTAATGACCGATTCCGCCTTCGCGGTTACACCGGCGAATAAATCATGCCCACTGCACTTGACGGAGAGCTAAATGACGGTGAGCGGAATCTGGCCAGTGTCACCGAGTTAAGGACCGCCCCCGTCCCCGCTGCCCGCAAACCAAGTGGCGCGAAAGTGCGCATGACAGGGCAGCAGCGCAGGGAGCAATTACTGAATGTGGGGCGAAAACTTTTTTCCGAAAAAGGATTTGAGACCGTAACCGTTGAAGAGATTGCGGCAAAAGCCGATGTCTCCAAACCGGTCGTATACGAACACTTCGGTGGGAAAGAAGGCCTGTACGCGGTTGTTGTTGATCGTGAGACGAATTTCCTGCTTGATTCCATTAGCCAAGCGCTAGCCGGATCGCGCAGTCATGGCGCCAGTGCCCGCGAACTCGTTGAGCAAGCTGGTCTTGCCTTATTTGATTACATTGATTCCAATCCACAAGGGTTTCGGATCTTGGTGCGTGACTCACCCGTCACCGCGCAAGCGGGTTCATTTGCCAGCCTCATGGTCGATATTGCCACCCAGGTCGAGGACGTATTGGCCGCCGAATTCAAAGCGCACGGAATAAACGACAAATTTGCCCCAATGTATTCCCAGATGCTGGTGGGAATGGTGGCATTCACCGGCCAATGGTGGCTTGATGTGCGCAAACCCAAGAAAGAAGAAGTCGTGGCCCACGTGGTGAATCTGGCCTGGAACGGACTCAAGCACCTCGACCCCAAGCCAACGTTCGCTCCCAAAAACAAGTCCTAAGCTGTCAAGATTCTTGACATCAAGATTCTTGACATAAGATGTTGATATGGCCTCGCCCGATGATGTCGATCAAATTGTTGCCGCTTGGCAGGTGCAACGTCCCGACCTTGACGTCTCACCATTGCACGTTCTCTCACGCCTAACTCGAGTCTCGGCCCAATTAGATACCGCTCGCTCAGAAGCATTTCGTGATCACAATCTAGATTCTTGGGAATTTGATGTTCTGGCCACTCTTCGTCGAGCGGGACCTCCATTCACCCTGTCAGCGGGAACACTCGCCACCCAAACCCATGTCACAAGTGGCACCATGACCACCCGGGTGGACCGATTACTTGAACGTGGATTTGTCACCCGATTCCCCGACGAGAATGACCGACGAGGGGTCCTCATAGCACTCACCGCTGCGGGTCAACGCGGTGTTGATGGAGCACTGAAAGATTTATTGGAACGTGAAAAAGTTGCCTTGAGCGGATTAAGTTCCTCTGAGCAGGAGCAGCTTGCCGACCTACTTCGCGGCTTACTAGATCGGCTTTAGTCGCTAATTATTCGGGTGATCGCAGGGCCCGTGGCAATGCGCACACTTCGACAAACGCCGGCGCCCGAAAGGCTCGCCGCAAGATTCACGGCATCGTCTTGACTTCGCGCAAGGAAAATACAGGTGGGTCCGCTGCCAGAAACCATGGCTCCGATAGCGCCCAAATCACGTCCAACATCAAGTGTTTTGCCCAGACTCGGCATCAAAGCCATTGCTGCAGGTTCAAGGTCGTTCATCAACTCTGCTCCAAGTTCACGTGAATCACCGGCTCGCAGGGCGAGCAATAACTGCGTGGGGACCTCAGGCGGCCCTGAACGCAGAACACTTTGCATCCGGTCAAATTCGGCGTAGACCTTTGGTGTCGACAGACCACCTTCGGCGAGGGCAATCACCCAGTGATACTCGCCGGTTGCGATCACACTGGTAACCAATTGACCACGACCCTGGCCCAGCGCCGTTCCTCCGCGCAAGGAAAAAGTGACGTCAGAGCCCAATTGGGCGGCCAAGCTCTCCAGTTCCTCACGTGATGTATTCGTCTCCCATAACCGATCACATGCAATGAGTGCACCTGCTGCATCTGC
This sequence comes from Bifidobacterium breve, assembly GCA_945861775.1. Classification (GTDB taxonomy): domain Bacteria; phylum Actinomycetota; class Actinomycetes; order S36-B12; family S36-B12; genus UBA4592. Next base: position 8,330 of record CAMAVT010000030.1, on the reverse strand, counting down.
TGAACCACCAGCCATTCCACCCGAGACCGGAATTCGCTTCTCTATATGCAAATCAACCTGTGGCTTTATGCCATGGTGTTGTGCCAACAGTTTGGCAGCCTTAACTGCCAAGTTCGAGTCATTGACCGGCAACCACTGAGCGCCTTCTCCTTCGATAGTAAGAGTGACGCCGCTCGAACTTGGCTTTGCGGTAACCGTGTCGAAAAGTGAGACTGCGTGAAAGACAGTTATGAGTTCGTGGAAATTGTCTGCACCCAGTGGTGCAACACCTAGTACCAGATTTATTTTTGCCGGGACTTCGACGATTACCGGGTCATTTCGCATAACCTGCAAAGTCTATTGCGAGGAAAGTCGTTGCGCTTTGATTGCTGCAGAGAGCCGAATAAAGGATGCCAATTCAAGGGTCTCTGCCCGTGCACCTGGATCAATCTCGGCCTGCATTAACACGTGCTCAGCTAATGGTGCGCTCCCAATGAAGTCCGCGAGCCCTGCCCGCAATGTCTTTCGGCGGTGAGCAAATGCTGCATCAATGACCTGAAAAACCTCGCGACGGTCTTCCTCAATGTGACTTTCTGGGTGGGTGACGTGAATGCGAACAAGGCCTGAATCAACATTGGGGGCCGGCCAAAATACATTTTTGCCGATGTTACCGGCCGCTTCGGCTTTTCCAAACCACTGAATTTTTACGCTTGGGATTCCATAGATTCGCGAGCCGGGACCAGCACACAGCCGGTCAGCAACTTCTTTTTGAACCATAACCAAAACGCTCGTCAGGGTCGGGAACTCTGCTAGGAAATGTAGGAGAACGGGAACAGCAACGTTGTACGGGAGATTGGCAATGAGCGCCGTGGGTGCAGGTGTCAGCGCACTCGATTGAACCTGCATTGCATCTCGATTAAGAACAGCCAGTTTGCCCAAAAGTTCTGGACACATTTCATCGACCGTTATGGGTAGTTGGTTGGCCAGTCTGGCGTCAATTTCAATCGCTGATACGTGCGCTGCAACTTCGAGTAATCGAAGTGTCAAACTCCCCAAGCCAGGGCCCACTTCTACAACAGCACTGTGTGAATCAATTTTTGATTGCTCGACAATATAACGAACGGTATTTGGGTCGATGACAAAGTTTTGTCCAAGTTTCTTGGTGGGGATAATCCCGACTCGAGCAGCTAATTCACGGATTGCTCCTGCGCCAAGTGCGGCACCCACAATCACCAACTCCCAAATGCACGAATTGCGTTATCAGTCAAAAGTTGCGTAGCTTCCAATTCGGAGAGTCCTCGAAGATCTGCAATTGTTCGCACCGTGTAGGGCATGAGGTAACTGGCATTTACTTTGCCTCGATTAGGCATCGGGGTTAAATACGGCGCATCAGTTTCCACCAAGATCAAATCCAATGGAGCGACCATCAATGCCTCACGCAGGGCCACCGAGTTTTTAAAAGTGATTACTCCAGCGAAAGACATATACCAACCGTGTTGCGCGCAAATTCTTGCCATGTCTGCATCACCGCTGAAGCAATGGAAAACCACAGTCTGCGGCGCACCTTGGTCCAAAAGAACCGAAATGACGTCTTCATGGGAGTCACGGTCGTGGATCACCAACGTTTTATTCACTTGCTTAGCGAGGTCAATGTGAAAACGAAATGACTCGTGTTGCGCCGGACGACCACTTTCACCCGTTCGGTAATAGTCCAAACCTGTTTCACCGATTCCTCGAACCTGGGGTGAAAGTGCTAACTCCGCAATCTCTTCGAGGGCACTAGCAAGTCTGCCCTTTTCGGCTAGACGTGGCGCTTCATTGGGGTGCAGGGCAACGGTTGCGATTACCGAAGGAAAACGAGTCGCGGCCTCAACTGCCCAACGGGAAGAGGCAACGTCACACCCAACTTGAACAACTCGATCAACCCCCACTTCACGTGCCCGATCAAGTAATTGTTGTGGGTCTGGCGCATGGGCACCGTGCAGTGAATTGTCGTGAACGTCTAAATGGGTATGTGAATCAATTACCGTTCCCACAAGTGGCTGGGGGGCAGTTGGCCAAGTCGTTGCCTCACCCATTAGATGCTTTCAGGATCCTCGAGACGCGGGAAGAGCGATTCACCTTTGTGAACGCGAACTCCGGCAGGCAACTGGCCCCATGTACTCGCGCTTTCAACCCGTTGATCGCACAGTTCGCCGAGGGCTTCGCGAGCTCCAATATTTGACCACATCAACCCCATGGCTTTGGGCATCACCGGGTTGTAGAGAACTGCGATAGCCCTCAGGGATTCACAGACCGTGTACAGCACAGTTGCGAGCGCTCCATATGTTTCTTCACTTTTCGCGAGCACCCATGGCTCTTGTTCGGTTACATAACCATTGATGTGTTCAATGAAAGTTCGCACTTGACCAATTGCACCGGCGAAATCAAGTTCATCAATGCATGCGTTCGCATCAACCACAGTCTTGGTGAGCAATGCGTGAATCGTTTTTTCTACATGACTGATCGGTCCTTCAGCTGGCAGTTGACCCTCGAAATACTTGCCCACCATCGCGGTTGCCCGAGAAACAAGGTTGCCCAACCCATTGGCTAATTCGGACGTATAACGAGCACTCATATCTTCCCACGAGAAGGAACCGTCTTGACCAAATGCAATTGCTCGCATGAAGTAGTAACGGAATGCATCAGAGCCAAAATGATCGATGATCAATTCAGGGGCGATTCCCGTGAGTTTTGTCTTCGACATTTTTTCTCCACCGACCAGCAACCAGCCGTGGGCAAAAACTTGTTTGGGCGGCTCCAAGCCTGCTGCCATTAACATCGCCGGCCAGTACACCGCATGAAAACGCAAAATGTCTTTGCCCACTAAATGGACATCGACCGGCCACACTCGTTCAAAAAGTTCCGCCTCGGTGGTTGCGGGTTCGGCGCCGTAACCAACGGCTGTTATGTAGTTCAACAATGCGTCAAACCACACGTAAACAACTTGGGACTCATCCCAGGAAAGTGGGATTCCCCATTTCACACTTGATCGTGACATCGAAATATCAACTAGGCCACCGCGAAGGAAACTCATGACCTCGTTATAGGCACTCGCAGGGCGAACCGCATTGGGGTTGGCTTCATAGCGGTCAATGAGGGGTTGCGTGAAGTCTGAAAGTTTGAAGAACCAGTTATCTTCACTTAACTCTTCAGGGGGTCGACCGTGAACCGCACACACTTGTGAACCTTCGAATTCACCGGTTCCTGGCACTAAGTCAGCTGGGAATTTGAATTCCTCGCAACCAACACAGTACGGACCTTCATAGGAATCCGAATAAACGTATCCATTTTCTTTTACATTTTCCCAAAACTTGCGCACCCGCTCAACATGGCGTGCTTCGGTGGTCCGAATGAAGTCGTCATTTTTAGCATCGATTGTTTCAAGGACCGGCTTCCACGAGTCGTTGACCAAAGCGTCAACCCACTCCTGAGGGGTAACTCCACCCTGTACGGCTGCCCGCTCAACTTTGGTCCCGTGTTCGTCAACACCGGTCAAAAACCAAACTTTTTCACCGCGTTGCCGGTGCCAACGGGTAAGTACGTCGCCGGCCGTGCTCGTGTAGGCGTGACCGATATGGGGTGCATCGTTAACGTAGTAAATAGGCGTGGTCACATAAAAGGATTTGGCCACCGGGTTCATAGCCGAATCCTAGTCTTTGCGCGAGGCCACCGACTTTGCGGCGATTACCGCTTCATAGACCTCTCGCTTGGTGCGTCCGAATTTGCTGGCTACCTCTGCAGCCGCATCCTTTGTTGATTGACCCTCGGCAACCCGCCCTTGCGCCAATTCAACTAATTCCTCCATGGAGACTTCGCTGCCCGCGCTCGTGTCACTCCCCGCAACGACAAGGGTGATCTCACCTTTAATCTCACCCGTTGCCCAGTCCTTGAGTTCCTCCAGTGAACCTCGGATCACTTCCTCATACGTCTTCGTCATCTCCCGGGCGATCGCTCCTCGCCGCTGCACACCGAAAACCTCCGCCATGTCATTGAGTGTTTTCTCAAGGCGATGGGGTGCTTCAAAAAAGATCATGGTTCGTGGCTCATGGATTAACTGCGTGAGAGTGCGGATCCGATCCCCACTTTTGCGAGGGAGAAAGCCTTCAAAACAAAACCGGTCAGCCGGTAGACCCGACAGTAGGAGCGCCGTCAAAACAGCAGAAGGCCCCGGCAACACGTGGTAGTTGATCCCCGCTTCAATAGCAGCGACCGCAAGTCGGAAACCGGGGTCACTCACGGAGGGCATGCCAGCATCACTCACAACAAGCACTGAGCTCCCGCTCGTTACCGCTTCAAGTAGCTGCTCCACTCGAGCAACTTCATTGGCCTCAAAGTGGGAAACCAGCTTCGCTTCATAACGAATACCTAGCCGTGAACAAAGGTTCATAAACTTGCGGGTGTCCTCGGCCGCGATTACATCTGCCTGCTCAATGGCAGCAATCAGTCTGGCTGAAGCGTCGCCAACATTTCCCATGGGCGTCGCAGCAAATACCAATTGACCGCCAGATTCACCTAAATCCTTCTCGTGCATCCCGCAATAGTGCATCACGACTTAATATGTGCTTGTGTCCCCCACACTTCGCGAGCGATTTACCGGCTCTTCAGCGCCAGATCGAAGTATCGCGACAATCGCCGAGCGGCTTTATCCGGCTTTCCCCACAACAGGACTAAAAACGTGGATCGCCCCAATTGTGATTGCACTCTTCGCTGGGATTCTGCGTTTCGTCAATTTAGGGACACCAAATGCAGTCGTGTTCGACGAAACTTACTACGCCAAAGACGCCTGGGCACTGCTGCGATTTGGTGTTGAGTACAAGGCGGTAGAAGAGCACGACCCAATCATGCTTACCGCCGGTGATAACTGGCGTACCGTTGAAGGATTCACCGATCAAGGATCATTTGTTGTTCACCCGCCAACGGGAAAATGGGTAATTGCAACGGGTGAGTACCTCTTTGGGGTTTCACCATTTGGTTGGCGATTCGCCGTCGCCGTTCTAGGAACCCTTTCGGTACTCATGATCGCACGCATTGTTCGCCGCATGACGAGATCGGACCTAATCGGCGCAATTGCCGGTTTACTCCTGGCACTTGACGGTATTCACATTGTCATGAGTCGTACCGGACTCCTTGACATGGTGCTCAGCACATTTGTTCTTGCGGGTTTTGGCGCCTTAGTTCTTGACCGTGATCACACCCGACGGCGGCTGGCCACAATTGGCGGAAAGTCAGAATCAGAATGGGAGCGCCTTGCCCAAGGATTTGGCCCCCGGTTGGGGATTCGCCCGTGGCGCCTAACCGCAATCATCTTTTTGTCATTAGCCGTCAGTGTTAAGTGGTCCGCACTGTGGTTTATCGCGATCTTCATGCTCATGTGCCTACTCTGGGATGTCTCAACTCGGCGCACGATTGGCGTACTTCGTCCATGGCTTGCGACACTCGCTACCAGTGCGCCCATTGTTGTGTTCACTTCACTCGCCACGGTCATCTTCATTTATGTGGTCTCCTGGAGTGGTTGGTTCCTGACTCCGGGCGGTTGGGGAAGGAATTGGGCCGATGACAAAGACCCTTCGATAATTCCCAATGCTCTGAGGTCACTCCTTGACTACCACCGCCAAGCGTGGAACTTTCACGTCAACCTTGATAGCGAGCACAGTTATCAAAGTAACCCGCTTTCATGGCCGTTCATGACGCGCCCAACCAGTTTTTACTATGAAGGCATTAAAGATGGAAGCTTGGGTTGTCCCACCGATCACTGTGCCCAGGAAGTAATCGCGCTGGGGAACCCGATTATATGGTGGGCGGCGTTACTCGCGATTCCCTATCAATTGTGGAATTGGGTTACTACTCGTGATTGGCGTTCCGGTGCGCTACTTGCCGGAATTGTTGCCGGTTGGTTGCCGTGGATGCTCTACCTCAACCGAACAATCTTCACCTTCTATACGGTGATCTACGTTCCATTTGTCGTCATGGCTATTGCGATGACAATTATGAAACTCTTGCAAAGCACTCAAAGAAGTTCTGTTCGCCGACAACATTGGGTGATCGCGCTTATCGCGCTGTACCTGATAGCGGTCATTGCGGCCGCATGGTGGTTTTATCCGATTTGGACCGGGGAAGTCATTCCTTATGATCAATGGAGGCTTCGAATGTGGATGCCCACCTGGATTTAAGTTCCGTTCGACATACTGATCCAATGATGGGGATTACGAGCGCATGCTGACCGCACTTTTTGCAGGTCTGAGTATCGGTTTGGGTTCGGGTGTAGCGCCAGGTCCACTCACCGGGCTTGCGATCTCAACCACACTCCGAAGTGGACTTGGGTCGGGCCTGCGAATTGCAATAGCTCCCTTGATTTCTGACTCGGTCATTATTGTGCTGTCGCTGACACTCGTGTCCCAATTACCCGATGGCGCAATCACGGTTCTTGGAATCGTGGGGGCAGTTGTGGTTGCCGCATTCGGAATTGAAATTCTTTGGTCCGCGCACAAAATGGGCAACTCCGAACTCGACATGAAAAGCCAGAAGCCGACAAAACTTATGAAACTTCCCGTAGTGGTTCAAGGGGCATTGATCAACTTTCTGAATCCAGCGCCATGGATTTTTTGGATTACTGCTGGATCAACAATTTTGATTGCATTTTGGCGTGAAAGTCCAGCTCAAGCCGTCATCTTTCTTTTTACCTTTTACTTGGCACTGGTTGGCGCCAAAGTTGCAATCGTGATCGCACTTGCAGCAAGTCGTCACCGAATGAATGCCCGAACCTACCAACTAATTCTCACGGCCTCAGGGATTTTGTTAATCGTAACTGCGGTTGTTCTTTTAACTACCCATGTCGTGAGTTAGTCACCTAAATACTTTTGCACACTCGCTTGAGAAATTTGATGGGATTTATGGCTGCGGATTCCCGGCCGCTCTTCCAGTATTCGAAATGCAGATGCACCGCGCCGCGAGACCCAGAGTCACCCATTTTCCCAATGACTTGACCTTTTTTGACTTTCTGTCCGCCCTTGATTAAGACCTTGTCCATATGCCCGTAGTAATACTTGGACCCACTTTTCCCTCGCATCACAATTTGCAATGCACCATTTGATTGGCGCTTGGTTCGATCGATCCGACCAGCTTCAACGGCAAATATTGGGGTACCGCGCTTACCCCCCATGTCCATTCCCTTGTGCGATCGCTTGCCTCGATCAGCGCCCCAACCGGCGCCTAACCAAAAGTTTTTCGTCGGGCAAACTTTTCCCTTACGGTGCTTCTTGGCTTCCTGCGCACGAACATCGATGGGAGCGAGGCTCTCCACAGGCACCTGGGCTGTACTCGATGAAGTGGGGAAACTCCCGAGCAACATGAGCGCAAATACCACCGCAACGAAATGACGCACACGCACACGCACACTCTAAGCACAGTTGACAATTTAGACAAGTTCCCTTGCGGGATCGGGGCCAGTGGATGCTGGGGGGCTACCCTGTCTCTATGGACTACCAGAGAACAATTGTTTTTGATTCAAGGAATGTCTGGCGAACCAGTTTCATTGTTCTTTCAGTCGTGGCTATTGCACTTCTCCTCCAGTTCCTGCTGGAGGACGGTGGAGGCGTAATTTTCATTATCCTGATGGCTTGGTTTGCATCAATTGCAATGGAACCTGCGGTCGCTCGGCTCACGCGATACATGAAACGTGGTTTCGCCACCGCGACAGTGATGCTTTCCATCATCGTTTTCTTTGTTGTCTTCAGTGCCGTTTTCGGAAACCTGCTCATCAATCAGATTGCCGAGCTAATCGAAAGCCTGCCTGCAATCCTTGATAGCGCACTCGAGTGGTTTAACCAGCGCACAAATTCAAGCTATGAAATTGTTGATCTCTGGGAGCAACTGAATCTCACCCCAGAAAAATCAGCCGAGTACGCCTCAGCGGTACTACAGGGCGTACTTGGGTTACTCGGTTCACTTGCTATAGGTTTTTTTGGTCTCTTCACCATTGGTCTATTTACTTTTTACCTCTCGGCAGATGCACCAAGATTCCGCCGTTACATCCAATCACTGTTCTCACCGAAGTTTCAACCACTTGCTGATCAGGTGTGGAGTGTTACTGCAGAAAAGACCGGAAGTTACGTGGCCGCCCGCGTCGTTCTTGCCTTGATAAATGGCAGCACGACGGCCGTAGTCTTCTTCGCAATTGGCATGCCCTCGTGGCTGGCGCTGGCAATTTGGACCGGACTCGTTTCACAGTTTGTGCCAACAATCGGCACGTACATTGCGATCGCGCTCCCCGTTCTCATTGGTTTACTCAGCGGAAATCCGTGGATCGGAAT
>CAMAVT010000029.1 GCA_945861775.1 Bifidobacterium breve | reverse complement strand
GTTTCTGTGATCACCCACTGCTAACACCGGTTGCAGCCTGCCGCGCCTGTCTCATTGAGATTGACGGCGTTCCCAAGCCTCAACCGGCCTGCGCCCAGGTGCTCTCTGACGGAATGAATGTTCGGACCCAGCGTTCCTCGGAAATGGCGCGGATCGCCCAAGAGGGCGTCATGGAATTTTTACTTGTTAATCACCCACTCGATTGCCCGGTGTGTGACAAAGGTGGCGAGTGCCCTTTGCAAAACCAAGCCATGAGTGTTGGTCGGGCAGAATCGCGCTTTGAAGGTGAAAAACGAACTTTTCCGAAACCAATCAACGTCAATGCACAGGTGCTCCTTGATCGTGAACGCTGTGTTTCATGTGCGCGTTGCACTCGCTTTGCCGAGGAAATTGCAGGGGATCCATCCCTTGAATTACTGGAGCGTGGCGCCCAGCAACAGGTTGGTACTGCCAATGATGAACCATTTGATTCGTACTTCTCCGGAAACGTTGTTCAGATTTGTCCCGTTGGGGCGCTCACAAGTTCCTCCTACCGTTTCCGCTCACGACCATTTGACCTAGTTTCGGTTCCCACCACATGCGAACACTGTGCGTCAGGGTGTTCACTTCGTACGGACTACCGCCGCGGAACCGTAACCCGTCGCTTGGCATGGGATGACCCAGAAGTAAATGAGGAGTGGAGTTGCGACAAGGGTCGATTCGCATTCGCCTATCTGGCAAATGGTCGCATTGACTCGCCACTCATCCGCGAGAATGGTGAACTTCGCTCGGCGTCGTGGCCCGAGGCCATGCACTTTGCCGCTGCGGGACTGGCCACTGCGGGAGCATCAGCGGTTCTTGTTGGTGGGCGTGCAACCGAAGAAGACGCTTATGCGTATTCGAAGTTTGCCCGCATTGTCCTGGGTAGTGACAATCTGGATTTCAGAGCACGAGCCAGCTCAACCGAGGAAGCTGAGTTCTTAGCAGCGCATGTTGCAGCCAAGAAAATAGATGTCACCTACAGAGATGTCGAAACTGCTTCGCAGGTAATGCTGGTCGGATTCGAGCCAGAAGATGAATCACCGATTTTGTTCCTGCGCTTGCGCAAGGGTGTTAAAAAAGGCTTAAAGGTTCACACTGTCGGTCCGCTTTATTCATTGGGAAGTGAAAAACTTTCAGCACATTGGATCAAGGCAGACGCTGGTCGGGAAGCACAGGCAATTACAGGTCTTGATTCCGAAATAATCAGCGCACTTGATAGCAATTCAATTGTTTTCGTCGGGGAGCGAGCGGCTACCATTCCGGGCGCGCTTGGTGCAGTTTCACAATTGGGTTCACGAACAGGTGCACGCATCGCTTGGGTGCCTCGACGTGCAGGTGAGCGAGGTGCACTCGATGCTGGCGCCATGGCCGGTCTACTCCCAGGGGGTCGACCAATTTCTGATTCCACCGCTCGCGCTGAAGTTGCGCAGGTGTGGAACATCGATGTTGATTCTTTGCCAAACGTTGGGCTTACCGGTACCGAATTGATTAGCGCAATTGCGCAGGGATCAATTAATGCAGTCATAACAGCCGGTGTGGATCCTTCCGATCTACCTAATGGCGATGAACTGCTTGCTGGAATTGAAAATGCTGACTTTGTTGTGGCACTGGAGAATCACCACTCGGAAATCACGCAGCGGGCAAGTGTGGTTTTCCCCGTGGCGGTTGTCACCGAGAAATCCGGATCTTTCATGAACTGGGAAGGGCGCAGCAAGCCGTTTAGTGCCGCGTTCCGGGAGGCTCTGACTCTCGCCGATGCGGGGGTGCTCTCGATGTTGGCGAGTGCAATGGATTTCCAGTTAAATGGAGACACTCGTGCATTACGAAAAGAGCTGAATTCCCTGCAGCCTTGGTCGGGTTTGAGGACCAATATGAGCACACACGAAGTTTCCGCCCCCGTTGGGACGACATTGGCCACATGGCGCCTGCTCATTGACTCGGGTGTGATGCAAGAAGGCGAGCCACTCTTAGCGGCAACAGCGCGCCCGTCAACTGTTGCAGTAAGTGCGGCACTGTTTGAGCAGTTGGGACAGCCCGAGGTGATCACGGTCACCGGGCCAAAAGGTTCAATTACATTGCCGGCGCAGGTGGCTGAGGTATCAAGTGAGAGTGTTTGGCTCCCCATGAACTCACCTGATTCACATATATATGCCCAACTTGGTTGCGGCTACGGTGACGTAGTGAGCGTTAAGGGAGGTGCCGCATGAGCGGCTCTTCATTCGGTTTTTTTGGAACTGACCCATGGTGGATGGTAATTCTCAAGGCCGTTGCCATTTTTGGAATGCTGGTTGTACTGACTTTGTTCACCATCTGGTGGGAGCGTCGGGTTGTTTCCCGGATGCAAAACCGAATTGGCCCGAACCGAGTTGGTCCTGCTGGTTTATTGCAGTCCCTCATGGACGGTTTCAAACTTGCTTTCAAAGAGGAAATTATCCCTAAGTCGGCGCATGTCGCCGTGTACTGGATTGCACCGGTTATTTCGGCCACAGCGGCTTTCTTGGCCTTTGCCGTAATCCCATTTGGGCCAACCGTCTCAATTTTCGGAGTTGAAACACCACTGCAACTGACGGACTTTCCGGTCTCAGTTCTGTACGTCCTAGCCATTGCCTCGGTTGGCGTTTACGGTTTGGTTTTGGCCGGATGGTCCTCTGGCTCGACCTACCCACTCCTTGGTGGACTGCGATCAACGGCGCAAGTAATTTCCTATGAAATCGCAATGGGTCTGTCATTTGTGGCGGTATTCCTATTTGCCGGTTCAATGTCAACTTCGGAGATCATCGCAAAGCAACAACCAATCTGGTTTGCTGTAATTTTGTTGCCCTCATTTTTAATCTATGTCACATCCATGGTGGGCGAAACTAACCGCGCACCCTTTGACCTTCCTGAAGCAGAGGGTGAACTTGTCGGGGGATTCCACACCGAATATTCATCACTCAAGTTCGCCATGTTCTTCCTGGCCGAGTACATCAACATGGTGACGGTCTCCGCGCTTGCAGCCACACTTTTCCTCGGTGGTTGGCTTGCGCCCTGGCCCATTTCATTGTGGGATTCCGCAAATGTTGGCTGGTGGCCAATTCTTTGGTGGCTGCTTAAAGTCCAATTGTTTATCTTCATGTTCATCTGGCTGCGCGCCACGCTTCCACGATTGCGCTATGACCAGTTCATGAAATTTGGGTGGAAGGTTTTGATTCCTGCTTCTCTGGGATGGATTTTCATCGTCGCAACAGCCCGCGTTTTCCGTGACGACTTCACTTTCAGTAATCAGCAACTACTCATCGCCGGTGCTGTAGTCATCGCTTTGCTATTAATCGGATCTTGGCTTCTGCAGATTCGTTCTGATCGCAAGCAGGCGGTCATCGAAGCCGAGCTAGAGCAAGCGCTAAGTGTTCCATTTGACGCCACGGCCGGTGGCCACCCAGTTCCACCAATGCCGGGACAGGTTCTTGCCTACACTCCACGACGGGTACTTGCAGCTCAGTCGGTAGCGGGTCAAGTCATTCCTCCGGCTCTCGATCCAACCCCAACCGAGGAGACTCCCAATGCCTGAACTACCACCCGCAGTTCGCGGATTTGGAGTGACCTTCGGAACCATCTTTAAAAAAGTTGTGACGGAGCAGTACCCGGAAGATGCAAGTAAGTACCCACCAAAGCCGCGTTTTCACGGGCGCCACCAACTCAATCGTTGGGCTGACGGTTTAGAGAAGTGCATTGGTTGCGAACTGTGCGCATGGGCGTGTCCAGCCGATGCAATCTTCGTACAGGGTGCCGACAACAGTGATGAAGAACGTTACTCGCCAGGTGAGCGGTACGGCCGGGTTTACCAAATCAATTACACCCGTTGTATTTTTTGCGGATTGTGCATTGAGGCGTGCCCAACCCGTGCGCTCACCATGACTAATGAATTTGAATTAGCAGATTACAACCGCGCTGATCTCATTTATGAGAAGCAGGATCTGTTGGGACCGATGCTGCCAGGGATGCTCGCTCCACCCCATGAAATGGTGCCAGGAACAACCGATACTGATTATTACGCCAACAGGATCACCGGAGCAGTGCTCGACCAAGTTGTGCCCGAACAAGCAGTTCATGAACAAGGTGGTGCTGCATGAGCATTGACGGCGAACTTGTTGTCTTTATCATTTGCGGCGGCCTATCGGTTGTTGGCGCACTTGGCATGGTGCTTTCGCGTAAGGCCGTGCATTCAGCGCTTTTCATTGCAATGGTCATGATCAATCTCGCGATTCTCTACATCGCAAACTCAGCCCCATTCCTGGGCATGGTTCAAATCATCGTTTACACGGGTGCAGTCATGATGCTGTTCCTCTTTGTTCTGATGGTGGTCGGTGTCGACTCCTCAGATTCCTTGATTGAAACCATCCGCGGGCAAAGACTTTTTGGCATCTTGTTCGGGGTGGCACTTGCCGTTCTGCTTATTGGTGGAATCGGAAGTGCGATAAGTGGTAAGGCTGACATTGGACTTATTGCAGCCAATGATGAATTCGGTGGCAATGTCGAAGGTATCGCCGATTTGATTTTTAGTGACTACCTCTTCGCATTCCAAGCAACCGCGGCCCTCCTTATTACAGCGGGCCTTGGAGCTGTGATCTTGACGCATCGTGAGGCGTGGAGACCAAAAGCAACCCAGAAAGAACTCTCCGTTGCTCGCTTCATGGTTGGAGCTGGGCATCCGGGTAATAAACCAAATCCTGGCGTTTACGCCCGACACAATGCGGTAAATACCCCGGCCATCTTGCCCGATGGCTCATTGGCTCTGGACAGTGTCCCCGTACCCGTCCGATCACGTGATGACTCGCTAATCATCGACCATCGAGTTGTATCAACCGTTGTTGAACTGGTCGAAAGCGAGGACCAGAACTAATGGATCCCATCTATTACATTTATTTGGCAACACTGCTATTCAGCATTGGTGCCATTGGGGTACTCGTTCGCCGGAACGCAATTATCGTGTTTATGTCGGTTGAATTAATGCTCAACGCGGCGAACTTAGTATTCGTGGCATTCGCACGAATGAATGGGAATCTTGACGGTCAAACCGTTGCATTTTTTGTCATGGTGGTTGCTGCGGCTGAAGTTGTTGTTGGTCTCGCGATCATCGTTCAAGTTTTCCGCACTAGGCAGTCAGCATCAATTGATGAACCGAATCTTTTGAAGTACTAACTCAAACAACTGACCACTTAACACCGACGAATAGGACCAGACGTGACCGTTATGCCAGCAGAGGGGCTTTTCTCCCTTATGTGGCTTCTCATTGCGTTACCACTGGCGGGCGCAGCGATTCTGCTGTTTACCGGTCGGCGATCCAATGCGTGGGGCCCCTACTTGGGAGTATTCACCGTATGTGCATCAGCGGTCCTTGGCGTCTTGCTCTTAATCCAGATGATGGGACTACCGACCGAGGAAAGAACCATTACCCAGGTCGCCTATCAGTGGGTTTTCATTGGCAACTTCAGTGTTGATTTAGCTTTCCAGCTGGATCAACTCTCAATGGTTTTCATTCTGCTCATCACCATTGTTGGTTCCCTGATTCATATTTACTCGCTGGGGTACATGGCCCACGATCCCGATAAACGCAAATTCTTCGGTTACCTCAACCTTTTTGTTGCAGCGATGCTACTGCTCGTAATGGCTAATAACTACCTGTTGCTCTACGTTGGCTGGGAAGGCGTGGGTGTTGCGAGTTACCTTCTCATTGGTTTCTGGCAATACAAGCGTTCCGCTGCTACTGCCGCCAAGAAAGCTTTCATTATCAACCGTGTTGGCGATGTCGGCCTAAGCCTCGCCATCATGTTGATGTTCGTGACATTCGGTTCTGTCACTTTCTCGGACGTTTTTGGTTCCGCGACCCAGGCGAGCGAGGGGACACTGACCGCGATCGGACTCCTTCTGCTTCTCGCCGCGGCAGGCAAGTCGGCCCAGTTCCCACTTCAAGCATGGCTCCTTGACGCGATGGAAGGCCCAACACCTGTTTCGGCCCTGATTCACGCAGCCACAATGGTGACCGCGGGTGTTTATCTGATTGCCCGAAGCAACGTGATTTACAACAACGCGGAAATTGCAGCGATGGCCGTGATTATCGTCGCCTTGATCACTATTTTTATGGGTGCAATTATTGGTTCGGCAAAAGACGACATTAAAAAAGCACTGGCTGGCTCCACCATGAGCCAGATTGGATACATGATGCTTGCGGTGGGACTTGGTCCAATTGGCTACGTCTTTGCAATTTTCCACCTGCTCACTCACGGAGTTTTCAAAGCTGGGCTATTCCTTGGGGCCGGCTCGGTCATGCACGGGATGAATGACAACGTAAACATGCGTCGCTATGGCGCCTTGCGATCGGTCATGGTGATCACCTTCATTACCTTTATGGCCGGTTACCTAGCGATCATTGGAATCCCACCGTTCTCAGGCTTCTGGTCCAAAGACGAAATCATTCATGCCGCCTTTGAGCGCGGTTGGTTCATCGGTGGAGCCGCAGTCCTTGCCGCAGGTATCACCGGTTTCTACATGACCCGAATGGTCGCGATGACCTTCTTTGGTAAAAAGCGTTGGGAAACTGATGCTCACCCGCACGAGTCACCGGCCGTCATGACAATCCCACTCATTATTTTGGGACTTGGCTCAACGTTCCTCGGAATGGCTTTGCTCTTCTGGGGAGACATTGAGGGTTGGTTGGAGCCGGTGGTCGGTTACGAAAGTGAACCAACTCCTTTGCCGACCAGTGCTTATATTGGAATCACTTTGGCATTTGTCATTGCCGGCTCGATCATTGGTTGGATTACCTACGCCCGACGTGAGGTGCCCATTGAGGCGCCACAGGGCAACTGGCTCACTCGCGCGGCGCGAAAGGATTTATACGGGGACGCCGTTAACTACGCACTTGTGGTCGCACCGACGAATTATGCGGCGAGAGCCCTCGTGTGGTTTGACTCACGGATAGTTGACGGCTGTGTGAACGGTTCTGCAGCGATCGTTGGCGGACTTTCCGGTCGTATGCGCCGGACCCAATCCGGATTTATTCGATCGTATGCATTGTCCATGGTGGGTGGAGCCGTCTTAGTGCTTCTGGCTCTAGTGTTGGTGAGGATCTAGTGAATACGTATCCGTGGTTAACCACAATGGCTCTACTCCCGCTAGTGGGTAGTGTGATTGTTGTTCTATTGCCCAAACACAATACGAAACTTGCCAAGAGCGTTGCCTTGGCGTTCTCGCTGGCAACCCTGCTCACCGTGATTGCAATGGCTCTGAATTTCGAGCCGGATTCACAGGAAGTTTTTCAGTTTGCTGAAAGCTACACGTGGATTCCAGCCTTCGGCATTAATTTCTCGTTAGGAGTTGATGGAATCGCCCTAGTGTTGATCGCGCTAGCGGCAACGTTGGTCCCCGTTGTTATTTTGGGCGGCTGGAATGAAGCCCTAGGTTCCCAAGGAAGCGTGAAGGGCTACTTCGCGTTGATTCTGGTTCTTGAATCACTCATGATCGGTGTATTTGCCGCAACCGACGTTTTCCTGTTCTATGTCTTCTTTGAAGCAATGCTGATTCCGGTCTATTTCATGATAGGTCGCTACGGCGGTCCGCAAAGGTCCTATGCCGCTGTGAAGTTCCTGATTTACAGCTTGGTTGGTGGACTGTTTATGTTGGCCGCGGTAATTGGGCTATATGTTGTTTCAGCCCAGATCACGGGAACCGGAACATTTGACTTCACCACTTTGGTCGGTCTTGATATTGATCCTGATATCCAGAAGTTATTGTTCCTCGGATTCTTTTTTGCTTTTGCCATCAAAGCCCCCCTTTGGCCATTTCACACCTGGCTGCCTGACGCCGCCGGGCAAGCCCAGCCGGGTACCTCGGTACTGCTGATTGGCGTTCTGGACAAGGTGGGAACTTTTGGCATGATCCGTTATTGCCTCGAAATTTTCCCGGCCGCTAGCACTTTCTATGCACCGGTCGTGATCGCAATTGCTGTGATCGGCATCTTCTATGGCGGATTCTTGGCACTCAAACAGACTGATATGCGCCGACTCTTCGCTTATTCCTCGATGTCCCACTTCGGGATCATCACTCTGGGAATTTTCGTCTTCACATCGATTGGTCAATCCGGATCCGTGATCTACATGGTTGCGCACGGGTTAAGCACCGCCGGATTATTTATTGCCGCGGGATACCTCATGGCACGTCGGGGTGGCTCTGCGCAGCTCTCCTCATTCGGCGGAGTTAATAAGGTCGCACCAGTTTTGGCGGGCTTCTTCCTGATCGCCGCCTTATCAAGCTTGGCCCTGCCCGGAATGGTCTCCTTCATCGGTGAGTTCATGGTCTTGCTTGGCGCCTTCCAGCAATACATGTGGGTTGGTGCGATAGCCACTGTCGGAATTGTGCTCACAGCGGCTTATGTATTGCGGGTCTACCAGAAGAGCATGACCGGACCACTCAACCCAGAGTGTGAAGGAATGAAAGATCTCAATGGTCGAGAGATCACCGCCCTTGTCCCCATCGCCGCGTTGATCCTTGTGCTCGGTGTATTCCCAGCACCCTTACTCAACGTGATCAATCCGGCTGTAGATCGACTCATGACCACCGTTGGCGTAACCGACCCGGAGGTCACGTACCCGATCTTGAGTGTCCCGGCATCCAATGAAGGGGGCTCGGAGTGAACACATTTACTGCACCGGAAATCGATTACGTAGCAATTACACCCATTCTCATTGTGGCGATTGCCGCTCTACTCTCCGTGTTGACCGAAACTTTCTTGCCTCGGTCTGTGCGACGACCCGTTCAATTAATGTTGACGTTCATTTCGTTAACAGGTGCACTTGTGGTCTTGCTCATCAACCGAGATATTCGAATAATTACCGGTGGCGGAGCAGTAGCGATTGACGGACCGGCACTTGTCCTTATGGGCACGATCCTGGTTCTTTCATTGTTGAGCGCATTTCTCGTGGCTGAGCGTTCCTTGGACAGTCTGGGTGATTCATTTGCTCCTAGCGCTGCGGCGCTTCCAGGATCAGTTGATGAGCGCGAATATTCTGCGCGCGGCTACTTCCAAACTGAAATTTGGACACTGTTTCTTTTTGCCGTTCTAGGAATGCTTGCATTCGTTGTCGCTAATGACCTGCTCATTATGTTTGTGGCCCTTGAAGTGATGTCACTCCCGCTGTACCTCATGGTTGGCATGGCCCGCCGCCGTCGGCTCCTGTCACAGGAAGCGGCACTTAAGTACTTCGTGCTGGGTGCATTCTCATCCGCTTTCTTTATTTTCGGTGCAGGTCTGGTGTATGGCTTCGCCGGCTCGATCTCACTGCCCAAAATCCATGATGCGCTTGCCTCGACCGCAGGGGAAACCCTTCTGATCGTGATCGGCATGGCGATGCTCCTCGTTGGGTTACTTTTCAAAGTGGGTGCGGTTCCCTTCCATCAATGGACTCCCGATGTCTATCAAGGTGCGCCAACCCCCATCACCGCATTCATGGGCGCAACGGTCAAGGTTGCCGCATTCGGCGCCATGATGCGCCTGCTATACGTCGCATTTTCGGGAATCCAATGGGACTGGGAGATCATCCTCTGGGTGGTTTCAATTCTGAGCATGATCATCGGCTCCCTGATCGCACTCACCCAAAGCGACATCAAGCGAATGCTTGCCTATTCGGCGATCGCCCAAAGCGGGTTCATTTTGGTGGGTGTTGTCGCGGCAAGCCCATCGGGTATTTCAGCCGTTATGTTTTATTTGATTGCCTATGGACTGGTAACGGTCGGCACCTTGGCAGTTATTTCCATGGTTCGTGATTCAACCGGCGAGGCCACCCACCTCTCCAAATGGGCAGGTCTAGGCAAGAAGTCGCCCGTGTTAGGTGCGGTCATGGCGATATTCATGCTTTCACTCGCCGGTATCCCGCTGACAAGTGGTTTCGTGATCAAATTCAGCGTGTTTGCTGCGGGAATAGCTTCAGGGGACACCTGGCTGGTTATCGCAGCCGTAGTGGCTAGCATCATCGCCGCCTTCTTCTACGTCCGCGTGATCGTGGTCATGTTCTTCTCACCACCGAATGAAAACACGGCCTCGGTTGCGGTGCCCTCAATCTTTACCACCATCACGGTCGCGGCTACCGTCACGGCGACCATGGTGCTCGGAATTATCCCGCAGCCCATGATTGACCTCTTGACAAATGCCGGAATCTTCATCAGGTAGTACCGTGATCACATGAACCGGATTTTCGAGGCGAGCGATCCGGTATTTGACGAGCACATCAACGACGAACTTAGGCAGGTCGAGAAGACCCTCCTTGAGTCCACCCGAAGTGAATATCCATTCGTATCTGAGACTTCACGCCACCTGGTAGTCGCTGGTGGCAAACGCTTTCGGCCGCTTCTCGTGCTTCTTGCAGCGGAGTTCGGGGACCCAAAAATGCCAGGGGTCATCCCAGCAGCGGTAGTCGTTGAACTCACGCATCTGGCCACGCTTTATCACGATGACGTCATGGATGAGGCAACCATGCGCCGGGGAGCTGACAGTGCGAATGCCCGGTGGGATAACACCGTTGCGATCTTGACCGGTGATTTCCTTTTCGCTCGCGCTTCACAAATTCTGGCCGATCTAGGACCAACCGCTGTCCGGATTCAGGCCGAGACATTTGAGCGGCTCTGTATCGGGCAGATCAAGGAAACCGTAGGTCCACGTGATGGTGAGGATCCGGTTAAGCACCATATTTCAGTACTGTCGGAAAAAACCGGATCACTTATTGCAACTTCAGGTCGTTTTGGGGCCATGCTCAGTGGCTGCGATCAGAGAACAATCGACATCCTGACAAACTTTGGGGAACAAATTGGCGTGGCCTTTCAATTGGCCGACGACATCGTGGATATCACTTCAGATTCAGAACAGTCCGGCAAGACTCCCGGTACCGACCTACGTGAAGGCGTTCCCACTCTGGCGGGCCTGATCGCCCTCACCGATGTGAGCTCAGAAGGTGTTCAACTGCGTGAGTTGTTGTCCAGGCCCCTTCCCGACCCTGCGGAGCACGCTCTAGCCCTTGAATTGTTGCGGGCCCACCCGAGTTTGCATGAAGCCCGCCTTGAGGCTCTGCGTTGGGCCGATGAAGCGCGTCGAACTCTTGAGCCCTTGCCCGATATCACAGCGAAACAAACTCTGATGGCACTGTGTGATTACGTCGTCTCTCGGACTGGCTAAGGCTCGAGCAAACTAAGGCTCGAGCAATCTAAGGCCCAAGCAATCTAAGGCTCGAGCAGCGTTTCTTTTAGTTGGTGGGTTTTGGTTCGTGAATGTCGGTACATGTCCACCGTAAATATCACGAGGGAAACCCAAACGAGAGTAAATCCAATCCAACGACCCGTGCTCATGGCTTCCTGGAAAATGAACACGCCAAGAAGGAATTGGAAGATGGGTGTGATGTATTGCAGTACCCCAAGTGTGGAAAGGGGAATGCGCGTTGAAGCACCCCCAAAGGCCAGTAGGGGTAGTGCGGTGACCGGACCCAACATGATCAGTAAGAAGGTGATGGTAGGCCCGTCGAGCACGAAGGATTCGGTTCCCCTTGCTACGGAAACTCCCAGAATTATCAGGGCGAGTGGGAGTAGAACTACCGTTTCAATCCCCAGGCTTTGCAATGATGGCAAGTTCGCATATTTTTTTAACAGGCCATAAAACCCGAAAGAGAACCCCAGCGTTAGGGCAATCCACGGCACTGAACCTGAGGCGATTGTTAAGTCGACAACCGCGATGAGTGCAATTCCCACCGCGACCCATTGGGTTTTTCGAAGGCTCTCCTTCAATAGAATTACACCCATCGCGACGGAGATAAGTGGATTCATGAAATAGCCGAGCGAAGCTTGCACCACCTGATTGGAGTCAACGGCGTATACGTAGACCAACCAGTTTATGGAAAGAAAAATTGCGGCTGAACCCAAAATCATGACATTTCGCCGATTAAATGCACCCGTGAACGCACGCCATTGCTTACCGACCAGCAGGATGAGCACGACAACTATCAATGACCAAATAATTCGGTGGGCGACGACTTCTATGGGTGCAACTGTCTCCAGAAGTACGAAGTAAAGGGGGAAAAGTCCCCATGACAGGTAGCCGGTAACTCCGAGCAATACACCTGTGGAATGAGCAGATCGCTCTCGGACCGCCACCTTCTCACCCTATTCCCAACAAGATTTACTACTCACTAAGAGTGCAGGCCCAGACTACTCAGGCCTAGGGGATGGTCAGCGCCGGATAGGCTTACCGTTGTGACGCGTTACGCCCTGACTTCAGATCCCAGCGTCAGCGTAGAAGTTGTCAGCGCGTCCCTTGCTTGCTGCACATTGGAGTTGCAAGCTGCCCTAAACAGCGGTGCGTTAATTCAAGTGTCTGAAGGTGGCACGGGCCCTAGCGTGATTGTTATCGCTGGCACGGTGACTGACGCCCTAGTTCCTAGCGTTCTGGAATTGATTGACTCCTATCCCGGCACAAAGGTGATGTCTTTTGGTGCGTGTGCGACCAGTGGTGGGCCGTATTGGGATTCGCCCCCGGTCTCCAAAGGAATTGATCAATTTGTAGAAGTAGCAGCCTATGTTGCCGGGTGCCCACCCAGACCTGACGCCTTCATTCAAGCGATCCAGGAACTTTCTTTGAATCGGGCTTCCTAGATGCCCAGATCATTCACGTGGGAAAAGGTTGAGCCAGCAGATTGGCGGAGCACTATCGAGGAGTTACGCGAAAAAGGCTTCACATTCTTCGACTTCTTAACCGGGGTCGACCGTGAAAACATGGACGGAAAGCAAGCATGTGAAGTCGTTGCTCACCTTGCGACGAAGGACCTATCAGATTCGCATTTTATTTCTACCCAAGTATTGGGCGAATTACCCAGTATTACTGATTTAATTCCAGCCGCACAATGGCATGAACGTGAATGCGCGGAGATGTTTGGAATTCAATTCACTGGTGGATCCGCGAAGCCACTTTTACGCCATGAGAATCTTGGTCGGCCACCGCTGCGCAAGTCAACAGTTCTGGCCGCACGAGTGTTGACTCCATGGCCGGGGGGCGCCGAACCTGAAATCAAAGAAGATGGCCGCAAAGTCGGTAATGCATCGCGACGTCGCCAGCGACCGCCAGGCGTTCCTGAGAATTGGCGCCAGCCATGAAACATTCCTTCATCGCGCTAATTGAAGACAAATGCACTTCATGCATGTTGTGCGTTCGCGAGTGCCCTGCCTGGTGCATCCACTTGGATTCGCATACGGTCGATGTGACCGAAGAGGGTGCGCGACGACCGAAAAAAGTCAACGTTCTTGACTCATTTGAGATCGATTATTCATTGTGCATGTATTGCGGAGTTTGTATTGATGTCTGCCCATTTGACGCACTCGCATGGGATGAGCATCGGGCTCTTGTCACGACCAACCGTGAGGACATGCTCTTGGGAATTGAAGAACTTGGACCTAGCGGTAGTTCGTAAACTGCACGGCAAAGTCGAGGTCCGCGCCATTAATCAAGGCAATTACAGCCTGTAGATCATCACGGTTCTTACTTGTTACCCGTAATTCATCACCTTGAACCTGGGTCTTGACCGCCTTGGGGCCTTCGTCTCGGATCAATTTCGACAACTTTTTCGCATGCTCCTGGCTGATCCCGTTATTGAAAGAACCATTGAGTTTGTAAACCTTGCCTGATGAACGAGGTTCACCCGCAGTGAAGGCTTTGAGGCTGATTCCACGCTTAATGATTTTTTCCTTGAACACATCCAGAGCCGCGACCACTCGATCCTCGGTGCTGCTGGTGAGCTCAATATCGGTCTCACCCTTCCACTCGATCGTTGTATCGGTGTTCTTGAAATCAAAGCGTTGGGAGAGTTCCTTAGCCGTCTGATTGAGGGCGTTATCGGCCTCTTGGTGGTCGACCTCTGAAACAATGTCAAAACTGCTATCCGCCATGGTGACTTCCTTTCCGTTAGCCCAATCTAACGAATACCTTGCCCAAGCCAACCAACTGCACCCGCGAGTATCGGCACATGTAGTGTTTGCCGGGCATTACGGCAGATTGCCCGAGCGGCCAATGGGAGCGGACTGTAAATCCGTCGGTTTTACCTTCAGTGGTTCGAATCCACTATCTGCCACCAGCAACACGATGGGCCTCCAGCTGGGGGCCCATCGTCTTACCGTCTTTACCAGTTGTCTTCTCCCACACATGGGGACCAGGAAAACCGTCGTGGAATTTCACCCAACTTGACCGAACGCTAGGCAAAACTACGTCATTTCTATTAATGTCTGACACAACTTGAGGATGTCCACAGTTCAACACCATCCGTTATCGGTCGAGAATTTGTCGGAAGAGCGTGCGTCCAACTAGATCAGGTTTCGATCGTGAACGAAATGTTCACGCCGACAAGAAAGCAGCACGTTAAAGCAAAAACTGATGTGTTGAGGGGTGTGACGATGCAAGATGAATCATTGCAGGAATTAGAAGTCCTGGAAGAAGTTCAGAACCGTGTGTTGTGGCTTGCCGTACGAATGATTGATCACGCAAACAGGGAACGTCCCAATATTGATGGGATCAAGGTTGGCGGCCACCAGGCGTCAAGTGCGTCACTGGTGAGCGCGCTGACCGCGCTCTACTTCCACTATCTCAATGCTGAAGACCGCGTGTCGGTCAAGCCACATGCTTCTCCCGCTTTCCATGCGATCCAATACCTATTGGGCAATCTCGACCGTTCATATTTGACGACACTGCGCGCTAAAGGCGGTCTGCAGTCCTATCCTTCTCGCACTAAGGATCCGGACGAGGTTGATTTCTCCACCGGCTCCGTCGGACTCGGAGTTGCAGCGCCACTTTTTGCAGCCACAACAAGGCGTTACGTCGATGCGCATTTTGGTGACCGCACAGCCTCTCGCTATATCGCCCTGCTCGGTGACGCTGAACTCGATGAAGGAAATATTTGGGAGGCCATCGCAGATCATGCAACCGAGGGCCTCGGAAATGCCATGTGGATTGTCGACTTTAATCGCCAATCTTTAGACCGGGTAGTTCCTGGCACCCGGATGATTCAATGGCGTGGCCACTTTGAGGCTGCGGGTTGGCATGTAATTGAGTTGAAATACGGCCGCAAGTTACGCCATGCATTTGAGCAGCCCGGAGGTGCGTGCTTGCGCGATTGGATTGATCAAATGTCCAATGAGCAGTACCAGTCTCTGTTCGGTCTCGCAGCCCCGGAAGTACGTGCACGCTTTTTGGAGGGCGCACCAGCAGAAGTTGAAGCTTTCACTCGCGATATACCCGATGAAGACTTGACCGCACTGGTTACCGATCTCGGCGGCCATGATCTGGCGTCGCTGATTGAGGCCTATGAGGCGTGCGAAAAAGAAGTGGATCGGCCCAGTGTGATCTTCGCCTACACGGTCAAAGGCTGGGGTCTGCCCATGGCGGGTCATCCACGCAATCACTCTGCGTTGCTCACCGAGGAACAAATATGTAAATTGCGAACTGAACTGGGGCTCACGGAGACTACCGAGTGGGATCGATTTGATCCAGCAACGCCCGCAGGAATTTTGTGCAATCGTCGGCGCGAAACACTTGCTCGGGCACCCCGAGAGTCTCGCCTTGATGTCACGATCCCAAATTCTGTGGGTCTGCGAACTAATAAAGATATGAGTACCCAGGAAGCATTTGGACGCATCCTTGTTGACCTTGCACGTGATGAATCTGTGCGTCGGTATTTGGTGACCACTGCCCCAGACGTCGCGACAAGTACGAATCTTGGTGGCTTTATCAACAAAGTGGGTGTCTTCAGCCCAACCGAGAGGCGAATGTGGTCCGAAGATCCAGTGATGAAATGGGCAGAGGGCCCAACCGGGCAACATATTGAGCTTGGAATTTCGGAGATGAACCTTTTCTTACTCCTCGGCCAGCTCGGGTTGTCGTGGGATCTATCTCGCCAACCGCTACTACCCATTGGCACGGTATACGACCCGTTTGTCTTGCGCGGACTCGATGCACTCATCTATTCCGTTTACTCGGGCGCGCGGTTCATCGTTGCTGGTACACCTAGTGGAGTGACTTTGGCACCAGAGGGGGGTGCGCATCAGTCGACGATCACCCCAAGCGTGGGGATGGAATTACCCAATCTGACGTACATCGAACCGACATTTGGTGGCGCACTTGATTGGTTGTTGTGTGATGCTTTGGCTCGTATCGCCGCAGGTAACGTGCACAACCCAACTGCAACTCCAAGCAATGAGGGCGCATATTACTTCCGACTCACAACGCGGCCTATTGACCAAAGTGCATTCACAAAGGCCGTTGAGCGAATGGGAGAACCAGTTATTCGTCGACAGGTGCTCTCCGGTGGTTACCGTCTCGTCGACGCATTTGAAACTTACCCTGACCTCGGCGGCCTTCGCAATGAAGGACAACATGTTCCTATTGTGCATCTCGTGGCCTGTGGCGCAGTAATGCCGGAAGTGCTTGCAGCTTCTGCTGAGTTAGCAGAAGAAGGAATTGCGGCTCACGTTGTGGACATCACGAGTCCTGACCGCTGGTATACCGCTTGGCAACGAACGATTCGGCAGGGAGTACGCACTGCTACGACACCGAGTGTCCCGGGGGCATTACGGGTGGCTTTCCCAGAGCGTGCACCGGTTGTGACCATTCAAGACGGTGCAAGTCACGCACTAGCGTGGCTCGGCAGTGCGTTAGGAGTTGCGGGTGCAAGTTTGGGTGTTGATGGGTTTGGGCAGAGCGGTACCGTCCCAGACCTCTATGAACTCAATGACCTCAATTCCGGCTCAATCGTCAATGCGGCAATTGGTGCACTTGAAACACAGAGCTAATAGAGCTAATAGAGCTAACTAAAACGGGTAACTCACCCCGGTGATTTCTTCAGACCAGTCCCACAGTCTGCGCGCCGAAAGGGCATCTTTGGCGGCATCGGTTCGATCCACCAAGGTCGGGTAGCCGCGGGTTTGCCATTTGTCGGCGGGACCGACATAGCTGTCATTGGGCAAGCCAGGTGCGGTCGCCGCAAACAGAATAGGTAGTGCACCCATCTCGGCGCTTTGTGCGATCACCGAGTTCATCAATGTTGTAACGCGAAATTCAACTGAGTTCCCGCGCATTTTGGAGGCTTCACCTTGTAGGTTCGTTGCCGAAAAACCTGGGTGCGCAGCCATCACTCCGACGGAATAGTCACCGAGCTCAAGGCGCCGGGCGAACTCCGAGGTGAAAAGTAGATTCGCCAATTTTGATTGTCCGTAGGCACCCCAGGCCCGGTACTTTTTGGTTCCCATGGGGTCTTGGAAATTAAATCCCTTCACCATTCGGTGGGCGAGTGAAGAAACATTGACCACTCGGGAGTTGGGGACAGCAACTAAAGCGGGGAAAAGTAATCCGGTTAATGCGAAGTGGCCCAGGTGGTTTGTCGCAAGTTGCATCTCAAATCCTTGGGCACTTTTGCGTTGGGGAGTTGCCATAATGCCGGCATTGTTGATCAGAAGATCAAGTCCCTGCGGGTGATCGCTCGACCAACTCTGCGCAAATGCCCGCACTGAATCTAGGTCAGAAACGTCCAATTGACCGACGTGGACCTCAATACTTGCTGCGCTCGCGAGCATTGCTGCTGCGGCTCGATCACCTTTAGTTGTATCTCGGACAGCCAAAGTGACGCTGGCGCCGTGGCGAGCGAATTGGAGGGCGCTTTCATATCCTAGGCCTGAGTTTGATCCAGTAACGATCACTGATCGGCCGGTGAGATTGGGCACATTTGCTGCTGTCCAGGGGGGCATACCCTAATGAAACCCTGAGTTGGGCCAGAAGGCAAACCAGTGAGGCGCCCTCAGGGGTGACTCGAGCCTGCCACTGTGTACGCTTGCGGGGCTTCACGCCCCTTTAGCTCAGATGGTAGAGCGTCTCCATGGTAAGGAGAAGGTCTACGGTTCGATTCCGTAAAGGGGCCCGGATGAAAGGTCAGGAAACTGGGGTCTTTCTTCGTTCGGCGGGGTAGCTCAGGT
>CAMAVT010000028.1 GCA_945861775.1 Bifidobacterium breve | reverse complement strand
CCCCCGCAAATCGTAAAAATTAACTTTTACCGATTAACTCAACGAATCGAAAGTAACACAAAGAATATAAAAATTCAAAGGAATTGATAAAATTTCAATAAATTTAAAAGGTAGGTAGATGGTCTCTGACTTCAGGGTGCCCACCTGCGCTGATCACTGGTTGGTTAGGCAGGTTATCTTGAAGTGGACGCGTCCGGCTTCGGGTAGCAGTCGATTAAGGCCGCGAACATTGCCAGCAGTTCCCCGCGGAACCAGGGACCGTCACGGTGACTCCCATCGACGAGCTCGCCGTGCCGTCGCAGTCCGTCGAGATGGATGCTGAGCGATAACGGGCACATCCCACATTCACCAGTTCACTCCAAAGCCACGCCGAAGCCGAGTTTTTCAAATGAGGCAACGAATGGTGCCACGCGGAGGTTTCTTACGAGTCAACACGGGACCTTGACACCAGATCCTTTTTTCAAATATGG
Source organism: Bifidobacterium breve (assembly GCA_945861775.1). Classification (GTDB taxonomy): domain Bacteria; phylum Actinomycetota; class Actinomycetes; order S36-B12; family S36-B12; genus UBA4592. The sequence continues at coordinate 18,152 of CAMAVT010000028.1, read as the reverse complement.
TGTAAGTAATAAAACAAATTTGAAAAATAGATATACTCTTGTCAAAGATTCTTCTTCCTTCTTTCTCTATCCGACCCGCCCGGACGGTCCAGCCCGCACAAGAACTCAGGTGATCATTGGAGCGGCAACCGTAGGAGATTCCATGACCCAAGCACCCGGATACCCGGACACTGTGCCTCAGGCGTCTGCAAGTCAGCTGGCCCACGCTCGGTCAGACTGGCGAAAGTCGGTGGAGGCCGCCGTGGCCGTCCTGCGACAAGGCGGCCTTGTCATAGTCACGGATGACGAAGATCGTGAGAACGAAGGCGACTTAGTCTTGGCGGCTGAGGACGCCACTACTGAGCACATGGCCTTCATGATTCGCCACACCACCGGAATCCTGTGTGCGCCGACGACCCCGGCACGCTTGGAGGAGCTCGACATCCCTCTGATGACGAGCAACAACACTGATGCGCACGGCACGGCATTCACAGTGAGCGTCGACCATATCTCCACAACTACAGGCGTTTCAGCCGCCGATCGCGCTGCGACAGTTCGTGCGCTGGCGTCAAATGCGACGGAGCCGGGGCACTTACGTCGACCAGGGCACGTCTTTCCGCTGCGGGGACGGGAGGGTGGGGTCCTGAAGCGTGCCGGCCACACCGAAGCCTCGATAGATCTCATGCGCCTAGCCGGGAAAGCCGAAGTCGCAGTCATCTCGGAGTTGGTCAGCGACGACGGGAGCATGCTGCGCTCACAGGACCTGAACTCCTTCGCCCGGGCACATAGCCTCGTCATTGTGTCCATTGCCGATCTGGTTCGATACCGGAGGCAAACAGAGCAGTCGGTCATCCGCAGCGGTGAAGCGTCGATGCCCACGACGCAGGGCGAATTCCTAGCTGTCTCCTACACCTCCGTGTTCAATGGAGAAGAGCATCTGGCGCTCGTCATGGGCGCAGTCAACGAATCCTCTACTGAAGGCGTGCTCGTACGTGTGCATAGTGAGTGCCTCACCGGGGACGTTATGAACTCAGTCCGCTGCGATTGTGGGACGCAATTGACGCAGTCGCTAGCCGCCATAAGAGCGGCCGGCCGGGGAGTTCTCGTCTATCTTCGCGGTCACGAAGGCCGTGGCATCGGTCTCAGCCACAAATTGCGCGCCTACAAGCTGCAAGAAGGTGGGCTCGACACGGTCGAGGCCAACCTTGGCCTGGGTCTGCCTGTCGACTCGCGAGAGTACGGCGTAGGTGCGCAGATCCTAGCGGATTTAGGAGTTCGGCGTATCCGGCTAATTACTAATAACCCTTCGAAGTACGGTGGACTTCTCGGCTACGATATCGAGATAGTGGAGCGCGTGGCTCTGCCGACAACGGTAACATCGGAGAACATCGACTACTTGCGGACCAAACGAGATCGCATGGGGCACATGCTAACGCTTCCCGGCGTGGACACCGCGGCACCGTCGCCTTCTAAAGGCATCGCATGAGTACGCTCTTTAGGGCTTGGGATCCGCGCGAGCTGCGCCACGTCTTCGGGCACCACCCGACCGGCGTCTGCGCCATTACCGCTGTGGACGACCAGCAACCGGTCGGGATGGCGGTCGGATCCTTCACCTCCGTCTCCCTGAACCCACCGCTGGTGGCTTTCCAGCCGGACAAGTCGTCGACGAGCTTCCCGTGCATCCGCAGGGCGGGGTCCTTCGCTGTTAACGTGCTGTCTTCGGACCAGGAAAATATCTGCCGCACCTTCGCGACCAAGGGCGGGGACAAGTTCGCCGAGCTGGCGTGGACGCCGTCCAAGATCACCGGCTCACCCATCCTCGAGGACATAGTCGCTTGGGTTGATTGCCGCATTGAGTCCGTCATCGAGGCTGGCGACCACTACATCGTGCTGGGTCGCGTGCTGGGCCTCGCCGTTGTCCGCGACACCTCGCCGATGGTGTTCTTTCAGGGCGGCTACGGCAGCTATGCCGACCTTCCCTCCCAATAGACACCCGACGTCCTTAACGCGTTAATCTATGGCTGGATCGGTGACTGTGTGTGTCGTGGCCAGGCGGTGGCTTCGACGTGGTGGATGGCTCCTCAGGCGCGTTGTGCGTCGTAGAACTGCCGTGCGCCGAGTGAGCGGGTCAGGGCACTGAACGCCCATTGGTCGAGGGCGTCGACGAGCCGTGGTGGGTACGGGAGGGCAATAGGGTGTTACCGTGCGGATCGCTACTTGGAACGTGAACTCTGTTGGAGCCCGGATTGATCGGGTGGTGGAGTGGTTGGAGAGCGCCCAGCCTGACGTTGTGGCTTTGCAAGAGTTGAAGTGCACCGATGAAGCGTTTCCACACATGCCCATTCAGGCCGCCGGTTACGAGGCGCTCACACACGGTACGGGTCGGTGGAATGGTGTTGCGATTCTCACTCGGGTGGGTGCAACCGATGTTGTCCGCGGTTTAGTTGGTCAACCTGACTTTGAGGGTGCAGCGGAGCCTCGTGCAATTGGTGCAACCTGCGGCGGCGTTCGGGTGTGGAGTTTGTATTGTCCAAATGGCCGCGAACCTGGGCACGACCATTACAACTACAAGTTGGAATGGTTTAAGGCTTTAAATGCAACGGTTCAGTCTGAACTGGCTGCTTATCCGGACCGTCCCTTTGCCGCGATCGGTGACTACAACATTGCACCAACTGATGCTGACGTGTGGGACATCTCGAAATTCGTTGACTCAACCCACGTGACCGCTGCAGAGCGGGCAGCGTTGACTGATCTTTCTGGTCTTGGTTTGAGTGAGGTAATGCCACGTTCACTCAAGGGTGAGCCGTATACGTTCTGGGATTACCGCAATGGTTCATTTCACCGCGGTTGGGGAATGCGAATTGATTTGGTGTACGGGAATGCTGCCTTCACTGCACGGGTGAGTGACGCTTACGTTGATCGCGAAGCCCGTAAGGGTAAAGGAGCCTCGGACCACGCACCCGTTGTTGTTGATCTCAGTTAGGAACTAAAACTTCCGCTTGATATCAGCAGCGCCCACAGCGATATCGGGAGACCAATATCGTAAATCAGAATGACCGTATTGCCGGGGGAAAAATTCTTCGATTTCACAATCTCAAAAATGTGTTGGACTGCGGCAAGAAGCAAGAAGAAGCTAATAACGATGGTCAACACGATCCACGCGTCGGTACCCATGCCAGAGGCAACAAGACCGGCCACACCCAGTCCCCAGCTTACAAATCCAATTTCTTTCTGGAATCCGTTCGTGACCCACCCAATGCTTTTTGCCGTGGACTTGGCGAGAACCGTATGCATAAAACCGCTCGTGATGAACATGATGCCGGCCGGCAGGAAGAACATCCACGCGAGAGCATTCTCACTGAAAGTGGGATCTGCTGCCCCCCACGGTGTTGACCAATTCAACAGAGTGAAAACCCAGGCCAAAACCAGTGTGAGTGGAACAAACCAAATTCCCATGTTTCAAATCTAGCACCGAGAATCACTTAAGTGTGCGGATTCTTATCCGTGACCAACTACACGTGTCCTAGGCATAGGCTTATCGGGTGCGCACCCAAGTTCATTCCTTTCGTGACCAATCCTCACGTACCGACGGTGTTGCATGAAGTTAGAAGTCCGTCGGATTAGCACCGAGCAGCATTCTGATTACCTAGATGGTGTGATCGCATCAGGTTCACTCGGAGTTTCATTCCTGCAGCTTCCTTCGTGGGGAAGTATCAAAGTTGGTTGGCGTCCGGAGTCTGTGGGTTGGTTCCGGGAATCCACACTTGTTGGCGTCGCACTAGTTCTATACCGCCCTATTCCTAAATTGCCCCAGCGATCCTTGGCCTACATTCCCGAGGGCCCGATCATTGATTGGGAAAGCGACGATCTTTCTTCGTGGTTATCTCCTTTAATCTCACATGTCAAAGGACGTGGTGCTTTTCAATTAAAGATGGGTCCACCGGTTGCCGTGCGGCAATGGGATGCGGAAACGATTAAGGCGTTAATCGATAACGTTTCTCTACTCGGTGATGTCATTGCGAATCGGGAGTTCTCCGTTGGTGAGAATGTGATTGGATCACTGCGTTCAATGGGATTTGTGCAGGAAGCCAATGTTGGTGCCGGTTTCGGTGACGTCCAACCACGCTATGTTTTTCAGGTACCACTCGCTGGTCGAACCGAAGCCGATGTGTTCGCCGGTTTTAATCAATTGTGGCGGCGCAACGTTCGTAAGGCTGAGAAGTCCGGGGTCGAAATCTCCGTGGGAACACGAGCTGACCTGGCTGCATTCCATGGGATTTATGTTGAGACCGCCGCGCGTGATGGGTTCACGCCACGGGGCTTGGTGTATTTCGAAAGAATGTGTGACGCACTCGGTGATCACTTCACCTTGCATATTGCACGTTTTGAAGGACACGTTGCCGCGGCAACGATCATGATCACGGTTGGTGGGCACGCGTGGTATTCCTACGGTGCTTCAACGACAGCAGACCGTGATGTTCGCCCGTCAAATGCGTTGCAGTGGTCCATGATTAAATCGGCAATAGCGTCCGGGTGCAGTATTTATGACCTTCGAGGAATCTCCAACACCCTGGAGAGCTCTGATCATCTCTTTGGATTGGTTTCCTTCAAATTGGGTTCAGGTGGATTCGCCCAAGAATACGTTGGGGAGTGGGATTTCGTGATTCGTAAGTCCTGGGCTCGGGCTTTTTCGATCTATCAACGGCGAGGCTAGTGAGCGGATTTATTCGATCCTGACATGATGCATATGTGTCTTTTACCCTGCAAATAAATGGCGACAAATGGCGAACGCACCTGAGCGCTGTTACTAAGGCGCTCACCAGTGCAAGTGGGAGTTCACCCGTCCCCGTGGTCAAAGGCAATGGCTACGGCCTGGGTCAAGAATTACTCGGTGCAACCGCAATGGACCTTGGCGCCGACACAATTGCTGTTGGTACCGTATTTGAAATTGAGTCAGTCGTCAGCATTACTCAAGGTGACATCGTTGTCTTGCAACCATTTGATCCACGAGATGCTGCCGCCGCCACGAAATGGTCAGAAATCGGAAAGAAGTTTTATTCAGGGCGGATTATCCGTACCGTTGCCAGCCTGCAAGCGCTCACGGAATTGGTTAACGGAGCTGGAAGTGTCCGAATAATCCTTGAAGCTCGCAGTTCCATGTTGCGATTCGGGTTCACTGAATCTGAACTCATTGGTGCTCTGCGTAACCCAGAGATTCGCGCTGCCCTGGCAACGGGTCGAATATTTGTTGAGGGAATGTCAATTCACCTTCCCATTGATCGCAATGAAAGCAGTGAAACCAAAACTCCAAACTCACACGCAGTTGAAGTAATGCGTTGGGCGGGTTTATGGGAAAGGGAGACTGCCGTCTGGGAGGTCCATTCACCTCCGGCACCGGTGATCTGGGTTTCCCACTGCACCGATGCAGAGCTCGCAACTATTCGAGACAGTGTTAGCGAATTAATCGTGCGCGCTCGGGTGGGCACCAGGCTTTGGCTGGGTAATAGATCAGCACTGTCCGCTTTCGGAACAGTGTTGGCTGTGCACCCGGTCTCCGAAGGAGTAAAGGTTGGTTACCGGCAACGAAGCGCGGGTAAAAACGCAACTCTTATAGTCGTTAGCGGTGGTACCGCACATGGCATAGGTTTGAGTGCGCCTTCACCAACCACTTCGCTGCGTCAGCGGGTTACTTCATTGGGGGTTGGTGCACTGGATGCTGCTGGAAGGGCGATGTCACCTTTTAGCATTGGTGGAAAGCAACGCTGGTTTGCCGAACCCCCACACCAACACGTTTCGATGTTGTGGTTGAACAACGAATCAGTTCTTCCTCGAGTAGGTGATCAAGTGCGTGCTGAAGTTCGATTTACCACATCACGCTTTGACTCTGTGTTTGGTGTTTGATTTGTGTGTGTTGTGTGAGTTGTGTTTGTTGTTTGATTTGTGTTTGTTGTTTGATCACGTTGGGTATCAATCGCAACCCGAATTGCAAAGTAGAGAGTCGCTGCAATGTGAACGAAGGTGGCTGCTGAATACCATTGAGGCGTCAATGTTTGTGACCCCTCAATGCCGTATCCGGCAAGGAACCACCAGATCCCAATAAAGTAGATAACTTCACCGAACTGCCAGATCAGGAAGTCTCGCCAGTTGGGCCGGGCCAAAACGGCAAGTGGCACGAGCCAAAGAACGTATTGTGGTGAATACACCTTGTTGGTGATGACAAATGCCGCAAGTACGAGGAATGAAATCTGTGCAATGTTTGGTGAGTTGGGTGCCTTCTTGACCAGAATTGCAATCGCGACAAGAAGAACTGCGAAGACCGCGGTCGAAGCAAAGTTGAGTAAGTTGTTTGGGATTGTCGGTAACCCAATCTGGGTTATGGCGTACCAGAAAGAGCCGAAGTCAATTGATCGCGCAAAGTTAAAGGTGTAGAAATGAATCCATCCTTCAAAGTTTGCGATTGCAAAAGGGATGTTGACCGCGAGGAGAGTCGCGAACATTGCCATAATCATGTTGAGTGTGGGTCGCCATGAATTATTTTTCCACGCTAAAAGAATGACACCGACAAGAAGAAAAATTGGATAGAACTTTGATGCTACCGCTAAGCCGAGTAAAACTCCCGTAAGTATTGGTTTCTCTTTTGACCAGGCAAGAAAGGCAAGGGCAACGAGGGCAATCGGGATGAGATCCCAATTAATGGTTGCTGCCAAGATCATGGTGGGCGCGAAAACAATCATTGAAGCTCGCCACGGATCTTTCGGTTTTGTCAGTGCAGTCGCGATTACCGTGACTACAAAGGGAATGAACAGCAGTATGACGTTGACATCAAAGAATGCGCGATATCCGTCAGGGTAGAGCGAAAGGACCCATGCGGTAATGACCGCTGAGATATACATGAAGACACCGGTACCAACCGGATACTCCAAGTACATTTCGTTTGATCCCGTTTGGATGTAGGGAAATATTCCTTCGGCAAATCCACGGTCGACATAGAGCGGTGGGATATCCGAGTAACAAAGGTGCATGTAGCGCTGGGGATCACTCCAACCATTAGCGATGCAAGGGAGGTCGAGTAGATAACCCAAGGAATAGGTCATTGCAGCCAAAATAATGAGAACGTAGATCGGCGGGAGAAGTGTGTAACTTCGATTGGCGAGTCGGCCAAACGGTCCGCCGAGACGCTCGGTGATTTTTGGCTCGCTCACGGTAGGATTATGGTCTACCTTCGTCAATCAGCTGATCTGTTGGTGGCGCATCGGGTCCGAACTCATTCAATGGATCATCGGTTTGGCCGGAATCAACGGCTGCGGGATCTGATCCAGTGTTCTCTGGACCGAACTCATTAATTACTTCCGGTATCGGACAACCGAATGGAATCTCTTCCACATCGGTTTCAATAAAGTCTGGGCATTCAACCGGGGTGAACACACTCTCGGGTGGTGCCGGGAACTCCATGACCGGTTCTGATTTGAGTGCGCCTTTCATGAACGCGGTCCAGATTGTAGCCGGGAAAGATCCACCGGTAACAGTCTCCAACCCGCCTGTTCCTGACATGGAGATTGGTATTCCACTCGGATCTTCTTTTGCCATGAGAACAGCCGCGGAAATCTGTGGGGTATAACCGGCAAACCAAGCGCTCTTGTTGTCATCTGTCGTACCAGTTTTCGCGGCCGCTGGTCGATCCAGTGCAAGGGCAGCCTTTCCTGTTCCATCGGTAACAACTTTGGCGAGGGAATAGTTGACGCTGTTTGCGACATCAGGAATAAAGGCTGTTGTAAGTGTCGGCTGATATTCAAAAAGCAAACCACCATTGGATCCGAATACTTGTTTAATGAATGTTGTACTGCTGCGCACTCCTTCATTGGCAAATGTTGCGTAGGCATTTGCCATGTCTAGACCTGACGGTGAAGAGGTGCCAAGAACAAATGTTAGGTCGGGTGATTCTAGGTTCAGGCCTGGCGTCGATTCAGGAATACCAGCAGACAATGCGGCGTCGACGACATTATCAACACCAATGTCAGCGGTTAGTTCTACATAGGCGGAGTTAATGCTTAGTTCTGTTGCTTGCAGAAGTGAGACGACACCGTAAGAATTGTTTCCGTAGTTGTTAAAGGTATAACCGTTAACGGTTGACGGTGAGTTTCCATTCCACAGTGAATTCAATTGCACCGATTGACCTAGTGCCGCGGCAAGCGCGAATGGCTTAAATGTTGAACCCGCCTGGGCAAACTGCCGGGTGGCGTTATTGATTTGGTCGGTGATGAAGTTGGTGCCGCCATACATTGCGAGCACCTCACCCGTTCCCGGTTTCACGGCTGCAAGTCCAATGCGCAGCCCCTCTGTTCCAGACGTTGGACCTTGCTCCTTCACGGCACGTTGAGCGGCGCGTTGGGCTTTGCGGTCAAATGAACTGATGACTTTTAGTCCGCCCAGTTGAATCTCTTCTTGGCCGTAGCCTTGAGCAGCTAACTGTTGCTCAACTGCCGTTAGCAGGAATCCAACTTGGCCGCCGAGGCGATCCTTTTGTTTAAAGGCAACAATTTCGGGGAATTGTGCTGAATCACGTTGCTCTTGGGTAATGTCACCCAGTTCCACCATGGAATCCAGAACATAGGACCATCGAGCTTTGAGGCCACTCAAATTTTCTTCGGGGCTAAGTCCCGACGGGGACTTGATAACCGATGCAAGGACAGCACCTTGGGCGAAGTCGAGTTCGCTGACCGGTACCCCAAAATATGCGATCGATGCCGCTTCAATTCCATTTGCATTTCTACCAAAGTAAATCGTGTTCAGGTAATCCTCAAGGATCTGTTCTTTTGAAATTACTGTTTCCAACTTAAATGCAAGGAGTGCTTCATTAACTTTTCGATTCCAGGTGCGATCCTGGGTGAGAAAAGCAATCTTGGCGTACTGCTGGGTAATTGTTGACCCACCCTGAGTGTTTCCTCCGGATAAGTTGTTAAAGGCTGCGCGAGCAATTCCTACTGGTGAAATCCCGCCATGGTTATAGAAGTCGCGGTCTTCAGCAGCCAGTACGGCTTGCTGAACTTCAAGGGGAATAGTGGCTAAGGGAACGGATCGGCGGGTTGACTCACCTAAGCGACCAATTTCATTCACACCGTCTGCATAGTAAACAACGGTCGCTTCACTTGTTGCCAGTTCATTGGGTGTTGGTACCTGGGTGCGGACCAGTAAAACCGCAAAGACGGCTACGCCCAAGGCAACGAGAAGAAAAAAGATCCATAAGGTTCGACGCAACCAGCGGCGTCGCCTACGCGGCGAGGTTGAGTCAACGACTGTGCTCCGCGTGATCGGCTTCTTCTTTGCTGGGGATGCCACGGTTGTCCTATCGGGGAAGGGGACAGTTTTCCAATATCGCAGTTCTTTCAACTATTTCGCTACTGTGACCTAGTCCAACAGATCATCGCCCTTAAAAGACGGTACGGCGCGCCGTGGAGTTCCATCGCCGAGTGAAAAGGCGCGAATCAGGTAGTTCCAGTGGCAGTCGGGGCACACTTCCACAACATAAACCCGGAATTCGCCGAATTTGCTGCACATCGGCGGTAATTCCTCTGCTTTACGAATTCTTCCGGCATAAGGGCCCAGTTCATCACCGTATATGTAGTGCAAATCCACGAGGCCTTTGCTTTTACAGGCGGGGCAGCTGTCTTTTGCCTTTTCCCCATGGAACTTGGCTGCCTTGAGTAAATATGGGTCGGCCTCACAATAATCGCTGGTGAGTGCGCCTCCCCGATGCAATTTTGTGATGTCGGCTGCCCTAGAAAGTCCATAATCCACCACGTTTCGTGGTTTTTGTGGGTCTGAAACGGGTTCTGGCGCGGGAATCGGGCCTCTTTTGGGTGGATTTTTGGCTGATTCACCACGAGCTACCCGACCTCGTACCCCTTCCCTACGCATCTGAGCCATGTCTTGAGTTTAAACCACGTGTCGATTTTTGGGGTAAATGAGCATTAGATATATCGAGACGATATATTGATCCACATGAGTAGCCGCCGCGATGTCTTGAGCTTCGCAATCCTGGGCGTACTCGGTGACGGCCCACAGCATGGGTACGAATTGCGGAAAAGACTCACCACGGTTCTCGGCCCATTTCGAGCACTTTCCTATGGCTCTTTATATCCAGCTCTCAAACGGATGAATTCCACCGGACTGATCGAGGAAGAGTCACTCACCCCAGCCACGGAAAGCACCGCACCCGCCCTATCCGGTCGGCGGGCCCGCATCGTTTATGCGATTACGGCCGAGGGCAAAGAAATTTTTGGTGAGTGGGCGAATAAACCAGGGCCGGAAGCTTGGGAGGACGAAGGTTTTGCTGCCCACCTTGCGTTTTTTTCAGCCACCGAAGAACGCACCCGCCTTCGTATTTTGGAAGGCCGCCGCTCACGACTTGAAGAGCGGGTTGAGGCACTGCGTGAATCCCTCACCCGCGGTAAAGAGCGCGTCGATGCTTACACACTTCAACTTCAACAGCACGGACTAGAAGGGGCCGAGCGCGAGGTGCGCTGGCTTACGGAATTAATTGATCAAGAGAAAGTAACCCAGGAAAGGTAAGAAATGAGTGCACAATCCGGCGGAGAAATTCGCGTAGCAATTGTTGGTGTTGGTAACTGTGCTGCATCCCTCGTTCAAGGGGTTGAGTACTACAAGAACGCCAAAGTAGGTGAGTTTGTCCCCGGACTCATGCACGTTCAATTTGGGCCATACCACGTCAACGACGTTAAATTTGTCGTCGCATTTGACGTTGACTCCAAAAAAGTTGGACTTGACCTCGCTGATGCAATCGGTGCTTCAGAGAACAACACAATCAAATTGTGTGACGTTCCCAGCACTGGTGTGAAGGTTTCACGTGGCCACACACTTGACGGTCTCGGCAAGTACTACCGCGAAACAATCACCGAGTCTGATGCTCCCGAGGTTGACGTTGTTCAAGCGTTGAAAGACGCCAAGGTTGACGTTGTTGTGTGCTACCTGCCCGTTGGTTCAGAAGTTGCGGCCAAGTTCTATGCACAGTGCGCAATTGATGCGGGTTGCGGCTTCGTGAACGCGCTCCCAGTCTTCATTGCCGGAACACCCGAATGGGCAAAGAAGTTCGAAGACGCCGGTCTACCAATTGTCGGCGACGACATTAAGAGCCAGGTTGGCGCTACGATCACCCACCGTGTTTTGGCCAAATTGTTTGAAGACCGTGGGGTAATTGTTGACCGCACCTACCAACTCAATGTTGGCGGAAACATGGACTTCAAGAACATGCTCGAACGCGATCGCCTCGAATCGAAGAAGATTTCGAAGACGCAGTCAGTCACTTCTCAACTCTCACATGATTTGGGCGAGAAGAACGTTCACATTGGTCCATCGGACTACATTGCATGGCTCGATGACCGTAAGTGGGCCTTTGTTCGCCTTGAAGGCCGTGCATTCGGTGACGTTCCCCTCAACCTCGAGTACAAACTCGAAGTGTGGGATTCACCCAACAGTGCCGGTGTAATCATCGATGCAGTCCGCGCAGCAAAGATTGCCATGGATCGCAAAATTGGTGGACCGATTCTTTCGGCTTCCAGCTACTTCATGAAATCACCTCCGGTGCAGTACAACGACTCCGAGGCAAAGCAGGCGGTTGAAGACTTTATCGCTGGCACCATTGATCGATAGACCTCAGACAACCGTTAGCCTCTGTTCTTGTGCAGCGGCTACCGGTTGTTCGGTCTCTGCTTCACCGTAAGGATTTCCGGGCCCTTTACAGCACTCGTTTAGTTGGCCAATTCGGAGACGGTTTTTTTCAGGCCGCACTTGCCTCATTTGTTCTTTTCTCACCGGAACGTGAACCGAATGCAACCGCGATCGCGGTTGCATTCGGTATTTTGCTGTTGCCCTATTCCCTCATCGGGCCATTTGCCGGTGTCTTCCTTGACCGTTGGATGCGGCGTAATATTTTGGTTCGCGCAAACTTACTCAAAGCACTTCTAACAATCCCAGTGATGGCTGCCCTACTCGCCGGAAATGATTCGGTGATTCTGGGGATTACCGTTCTCGCCGTGCTCGGTGTTGGTCGATTCATCTTGGCGGGACTCTCTGCGTCCCTGCCCCATGTTGTCGGTGGTAAAGAACTCATCTATGCGAATGCGTTGACACCAACTTCGGGAACAATTGCCTTCGTTGTCGGTGCAACGACCGGTTTAGGAATTAGGGAAGTATTTGGTGGTGGAGACTCCGGCAGCGTCGCCCTACTCATGTTTTCTATAGGAACTTTTATCTCTGCTGCATTTATTGCACGAACATTTGCGGTTCATGCACTAGGACCATCACACCAAATTAAACACTCAATGGTTGACTCACTTCGCGGGGTAACTAGTGATCTGGCTTCCGGTGTTCGCACATTGGTTTCACACGCAGAAGCCGCCAGAGCGCTCGCACTAGTTGCCATTAACCGGATTTCATTCGGTGTCGTCACGGCTGGAGCACTACTACTACTACGAAATACATTCCACCAAAGCTCCGATGCCAATGCAGCACTTGCCGACTTTGCGATCATTTCTGGCTTCACGGCTACGGCCGCTCTCATCGCAGCGATTGTGACCCCGTGGATGACCCGCAAAATTGGGATCCCCCGCTGGTCCTCCTTGACGGTTGCCCAAGCATCGGTAGGAATGGTGGTTTTCGCATTTGCTGCCACACTTCAGAGCTTCCCGTTGTTACTCGTAGCTGGCTTTAGTCTTGGATTTGCGGGCCAAGCGGTCAAGGTCTGTTCGGACACGGTTATTCAGCGTAAAATTCCCGATGAAAGTTTAGGTCGCATCTTTTCCCTTTTTGACATGAGCGTGAATGTCGCCCTGGTTTCCGGGATCATCTTGGTGGCACTACTCGCCCCGGTATCGGGAATCGCGCCAATGCTGTACACCGGTGTTGGTATCGGCCTGGCCATGGCAGGGTTTTGGTATTGGCGCGCAGGCAGTAAAAACCCGGCGTAACCCGCTGACTAACGGGAGAATCTTTACCTTTTGGCAGCATGTTCACGGTATTGATTCTCAAATCAGGGGTCATTGAGTAGGGTTCGGCTATGTCTAATGGAGCTACAGAGCAATATCAGCGCAGTCCGGTTACTCGCGATCGAGTCCGCCCCCGGACCATTTTCTCGGTCATCGTTTTTGTCCTAGCAACCATCTTGACCCCTTTATCTGTTGCTGGACACTGGGCTCACTCCACAATCATTGACACGGAGCGCTATATCGAGACTGTTGGTCCAATTGGTGCGAGCCCTGAAGTGCAGGCCGCGTTCGCCGAAGTTGTCACCAACTCGATCGTCGCGCAAGTAGATACAGAATCCATAGTCAGTGATTTCCTTGGTGGGATTCTGCCGGATAGTGCGATAACCGACCGTCTAGCTGGCCCCATTTCCACGGGCATCAATGGTTTGATTGGACAAGCGGTCGACACTTTCGTATCTTCAGACGCCTTTACTACGGCTTGGTTAGCACTCAATAGAGCAGCCCAAAAAGGTTTCATTGCACTTCTACAAGATGAACCCAGTGGACCTATTGAGCTGCAGGGCGATGATGTTGTTCTCAACCTTGACTCAGTGATCGCACTCGCTCAAGATAAATTGGTTGAGAATGGTATTTCTTTCGCCGCCAATATCAGCGTCCCAAAAACGGATAAGCAATTTGTGTTGATGAGTGCTCCAGCTCTTAGTCAAGCGCGTACTTTTTACGCTTTCTCTGCGCCACTCCTCGCTTGGATCATGGTCTTGATCGCGGCCTTGTTTATTCTCGCAATCGTGTTGGCACGACGTAGAGCCCGAACAACCGTGGCTGTCGGTGTCGTGGTTATTGCCTCATCCCTCGCGCTGTACGCCGCAACCGTTTTTGGTGAAGGAGCCGTCAACAATCAATTTGCCGGTACCATTTTTGAAAGCGCCGCCATTGTTGTTTATCAAAGCTTCCTGGCCTACCTCATCTCCGGACTGCAAGCATTGGTGATTCTCGGTGTCCTGGTAATTATTGGTGGCTGGCTTGCAGGTAGCACCAGTTCTGCACAGCGCATCCGTACTCAGTTCACTCAGGGGCTCGATGAAATCGCAGATCGCACCAATTTAGACACTGGTGTGAAATTGGCACCTTATGCGCCAATAATTCGTTGGGCAGTCCTTTGTATATGGCTTCTATTCCTACTGAGTGGAACCTACCTCGGCAGTGTAAGTGGCGTAATGCTCACACTTCTCATGGCTGGAATTTGGACCGGATTGGAAATTCTTATCCGCGCTCGGACCACCATTGAAGTAATTGTTGTGTCGCAGACTGAGGTGATTGAGGTCCTTGATCAAGCCTAAGTTCCATGAGGAATTTATAGGCTTCACCAACCTCACGACCTGGTCCGATTCCTAGGATCTCCATGATCTGCGAGCCATCAAGGTCGGGTCGCATTGCATCAAGTTCTTCCTGCTCCTGCAGTTGTGCAATGCGCGCTTCCAAACTGTCGTAGGCGGCTTGCAATGTCGCAGCCCTGCGCTTGTTGCGGGTTGTCGAATCGGCCCGCGTTAATTTGTGAAGTCGAGTTAACTGCGCACCCGCATCACGCACATAACGACGAACTGCAGAATCACTCCACTCGCCAGTTCCATAACCGTGGAAGCGTAAATGCAATTCCACCAAGGTTGCAACTTCCTCGATCTGCTCGTTGCTGAATCGCAAAGCTTTCATTCGTTTCTTTGTCATGCGAGCACCAACAACTTCGTGGTGGTGAAACGAGACTCGGCCATCAGACTCAAATTTTCGGGTCTTTGGTTTTCCGATGTCGTGAAGTAGCGCCGCCAATCGAAGAATTAAGTCATTGGGGAGTTCAGGTTCATGGTTAGTTTCCAGATCTATGGCCTGCTCCAGCACCTTCAGTGTGTGTTCATACACATCCTTGTGGTGGTGGTGTTCGTCTTCCTCCAATTGTAGTAGCGGGAGTTCAGGTAACACGTATTCGGCAAGCCCTGTTTCCACCATGATGGTCAATCCAATACGTGGGTGGTCAGACATCACGATCTTGATTAATTCTTCACGAATACGCTCCGCTGAAACAATCTCAAGTCGTGACGCCATTTCATGCATTGCCGTTACAACGTCGGGTGCAATCGAAAACTGCAGTTGGGAGGCGAAGCGTGCTGCCCGCATCATTCTCAGTGGGTCATCAGAAAACGATTGTGTTGCAGTAAATGGTGTTGTTAGGACCTTGTTTTCTAAGTCCTTTAGGCCGTCAAATAAATCAACGAACTCCAAAGTGGGGAGTATTAATGCCATCGCGTTCACGGTGAAGTCTCGGCGACCAAGGTCTGCGGCCAACTCTGTTCCGAACTCAACATCGGGCTTACGGGAGTCGGCGTTGTAATTTTCGCTGCGATACGTCGTGATCTCAATCTGACGGTTATCTTTGCTAGCACTGATCGTGCCAAATGCAATCCCGGTATCCCACGTGTTCTCAGCCCAACCGCCCAGAATCTGCTTAATGTCTTCCGGATGTGCGCTAGTGGTGAAATCAAGATCCGCTAAAGGTGAAGTGCGACGCAGAAATGCGTCCCGGACCGGGCCGCCAACTAGTGCGAGCTCGAAGCCTGCAGTGCGAAAAAGTGTGCCTAATTCAAAGAGTAAACCGGCAACGGGAGCAAGGCTCTCGAGTGCTTGGCGCTGAAGTGAAGTGGACACGGCAGCCAAGGTTACCCACCCATTGCCTTTATCCTCGTTACATGGTGTTTTTGGGCGAGCGCATCCCCTCGTGGCACCGCCTGCTCTTGGTAGTCCCTTTTCTGGTTTCTGGTCTCGTCAGCACCAGCATTGGGGCAATACCGGTCGCCGCTGACCCGACGGGTTCAGTGATTGCGGTAGTTCTCGACCAGGTGACTCCGATTGCGCCACGCCCGGGTGAGACCCTGCGGATTTCCGGGAAATTGCTTAATTCTTCTGGTTCTGCGGTCACCCAGGTGTCGGCCCGCCTCGGCATCTCAGCTGGCCCCCTGAATGAGCGCGCTGAGATTGCCAAGACCGCAGATCTTGAACTTAACCCTGAAATTGACCCGGTTGACTACTTCCTCACTAGCACCGAGGTTGACGTGAGTGATGCTTTGAAGCCGGGTGATCAAGCCAGCTTTGAAATTGCCATCCCCATCAATGACCTGCCCCTGGGTAAAGACGGTGTTTACACCATGATGGTGGAGATTTTGGGAGTATCCGGAGTCAGCGGAGTGAGCCGACAGGGTGGCGTGCGAACGTTTCTTCCTTGGATGGGTCCGCAAACGAGTCCTATCGATTTAGTGTGGCTGTGGCCACTTGTTGACTACCCCGCTCAGGAAGCAAATGGTGTTTTGCTCAATGAAGGAATTCCGCGTTCATTGGCCCCTGGCGGCCGACTGGATTCACTTCTCAATATCGCAGCCAATAACTCCAGCAAAGTCAGTTGGATCGCGGATCCACAATTACTCCAGGTCGCCCAGGATTTATCCGGTGGTTACCAAGTCCGCAGTGGCGATTCAATTTCAGTTGGCGACTTGTCCCAGGATTCTGGTCAGTGGGTAACCCGACTGAGTCAGGCACTTAATTCGAGCCCGGCTGTATCTGATCGGCTACCGCTTCGAGTTACACCGTATGCCGATATCGATGCAGCTGCGGTGACACGCTCCGGCCAGGAAACCGACGTGGTGCGCTCAACCACGGCTGCGGAAATTGTGGCAACAAATGTCTTAGGACAAAGTGTTGAAGGAACTTTGTATTGGGCACCCAGCGGGAGGCTCAATAAAAAGACGGGTGACCTGTTGGCTTCAAGTGGTGTTCGCACCGTGATCCTTCGCGGTACCGCTTTACCGCCCGCAGACTCCGCAACTGTTTCAACCGGTTTGGGTATTTTGGGTACAACCTACGGCGGCATGAACGCTGTTCTCATGGACTCAGGCTTAAGCACAACCCTTTCCCTTCCGCAAACTTCTAAATCAAATGCGATCTTGATGCGTCAACGATTCCTCGCCGAAACGGTCCTGCTCAGTCAACTTATTCCTAGTGACTCCGCTTCCCGCATGATCGTGGCGGGCCCCGAAGATATTCGTTGGAATCCTTCAACTGATGCTCTTAATTCATTACTTGATGCCACGGGGAAAGTTCCCTGGATCAAAGCCGCGTCCCTCTCTGATTTACTAAATGAAAACAGCACGAGCATTGCGCGTAAGCCTGTTGGATACGGGCCCAAAGCCCAAGACGCGGAACTGCCAGCCTCGTATTTAAAAACAGTACAAGAAGCAAGTGAGGAACTCGCATCACTCACCGCGGTACTCGACAACCCCAGTGGAGTGACGGACGCTTACTCCGAGGCGATCCTGCGAGCACAATCAAGTGCTTGGCGCACAGAGCCTGCAACAGGTGTTGAACTTGTTTCTAGTATTTCAACGGGCTTGCGGGAGCAAATTGATAAGGTCTACGCGCTCTCCGAGGGAACAATCACGCTCTCTGGTGAGAGTGGTTTAGTCCCGGTAACAATTGCTAATGACCTAGATCGAAGTGTCACAATTGGTGTGCAGTTGCGGGGCATTCCCGAGGCGCGCTTGGAAAGTGAACCGCTCTATGAAATCACCATTGAGCCAGGGAAAAAAGTCAGTGTTGAACTTGAAGCAACAGTTATCGGTGGTCGAACACTGAGTGCAGGTGTTCAACTTCTTACCCCTCAAGGTCAAGATTTTGGGCGACCCGCGCGAATTGAACTTGTTTCCACAGCCTATGCACGCGCGGCTGCCTGGGTAGTCGGCGCCGCATTCGTGGCAATCGTTTTATTCGTTGTGGTGGGAATTACTCGGCGCGTTCATAAGGCTGCTACCGGGGCTCGTGCCAAATCACAGAAGAATGAGCCACATGTCTGAACGGGCGTTATTGGGTCCCAGCACGGTTATGGCCGCGGGCACCGTCACATCACGTGTGACCGGAATCGCCCGCGATATCACCATGACGGCCGCTCTCGGATTCTTCTTGGTGTCCGACGCATTTTCATTAGGTAACTCACTTCCCAACATGATTTACATATTAATTCTCGGCGGTGCACTAAACGCTGTTTTTATCCCGCAACTTGTTCGAAAAATGAAGGACGATGTCGATGACGGTCGCGCTTACGCCGACCGCCTCATCACGATCACTGCGATTGCC
>CAMAVT010000027.1 GCA_945861775.1 Bifidobacterium breve | reverse complement strand
ACCATCTGATCCATGCGGCCCTTACGCAGCGCCATGAGTTGGGTGACAACGCCCAGGTAGTCCTCGGGGATGTCAACCGAAAGACGCTCAACGGGCTCATGCAACTTGCCGTCAATTATCCGCGTGACAACCTGGGGCTTGCCTACGGTTAATTCAAAACCTTCACGCTTCATCATCTCAACAAGGATTGCGAGTTGTAGTTCACCACGACCTTGGACTTCCCATGTGTCGGGACGCTCAGTGGGAAGAACACGAATCGAGACGTTACCGATCGTTTCAGCCTGTAAACGTTCTTTCACCATGTTGGCTGTCAACTTATTTCCACCACTACGACCGGCGAGAGGAGACGAATTGATACCAATCGTCATCGAGATTGAAGGTTCGTCCACCGTGATCACAGGCAAAGCAATCGGATTTTCCGGATCAGCCAGGGTGTCACCGATCGTGATGTCAGGGAAACCAGCCACCGCGATGATGTCCCCAGGACCAGCACTGTCAGCTGGTACGCGGGTAAGGGCTTCGGTCATCAGCAGTTCGACAACGCGCATTCGATTGATGCTTCCATCAGATTGAATCCAGGCAACCTGTTGACCTTTATTGATTGTTCCTTCATGAACGCGGCACAGTGCCAAACGACCCAAATAAGGAGATGCATCCAAGTTGGTCACGTGGGCTTGCAGCGGCGCACCCTCCGTGTAGCTCGGTGCAGGAATTGTTTCAACCAAAGTGCGGAATAACGGCTCGAGGTTTTCTTCCTCTGGCATCCCACCGTCAGCGGGTCGGGTCAATGAGGCCCGGCCAGCTTTGGCACTCGTGTACACGATCGGGAATTCGATCTGAGTTTCATTGGCATCAAGGTCAAGGAAAAGTTCATAGGCTTCGTCGACCACTTCAGCGATTCGTGAGTCAGGTCGATCCACTTTGTTAATAACAAGAACAACCGGCAAATTCTTTTGAAGGGCCTTGCGCAGAACGAATCGGGTCTGGGGCAACGGTCCTTCGGAAGCGTCAACGAGGAGTACAACCCCGTCGACCATCTCGAGTCCACGCTCAACCTCGCCACCAAAGTCAGCGTGACCGGGTGTGTCAATGATGTTGAAAGTCATGCCTTCCGGTGGTGCAGAAGGTCCCATGTAGCGAACGGAAGTGTTTTTAGCCAGAATCGTGATGCCCTTTTCGCGCTCAAGGTCCATCGAGTCCATGACCCGGTCATTCACGTCCTGGTTCTCACGGAAAGCTCCGGATTGCCACAACATGGCGTCCACGAGGGTGGTTTTGCCATGGTCAACGTGGGCAATGATGGCTACATTGCGTAAATCTGAGCGGAAAGTCACTTGCGAAGACTAGGCGTTTATCACATTTCCATTTCACATGGGTGGCAAACGCTAGAATTTGGCGTGCTTTTGATTCGGCAACTCCCCGCTTACTCGGTGCTCAAACTCGACCCGGCGGGCCCAATTCCCTCACCACCTGCCCGCACTGACTTCTGGTCGCTTTCTTCCTCCTATGACGAACTCTCACTGGTGTGCATGAAAGACCAATCTCCCACCGTGAGCGTTCTGGAACGATCAGATGACTGGACCGCCTTCCGTGTCGCGGGCACCATGGAGTTCACCCTCACCGGAATAGTTGCCCAAATTTCACAGGTGCTCGCCGACGCCCAATTGGGGATCTTCGTTGTGAGCACTTTCGACACTGATTACATTCTCGTGAATCACAACGATGCTGACATGGCGGTAATGCAGTGGCGCGAGTCCGGGATCGAAGTCATTGAGCCCATCCACCAAACCGCTCGGCTTGATTTCATCGACATGAACTATGAACTAGAAGATCTCGCCCATAACAATCGTGACGGAAAATTGTGGGCTGACGACTATCCCACCGAAGGCGACATGATGATTGCGAATCTTTTATTACAAGCCGGAACTCAATCACCCCCACTAACGTGCACGGCCTTTACCCTGCGATCACGATCAGCCGGACTTGCGCTGGGTGGGATTGGTTTCAAAGGTGAACATATTGACGGTGATTTTTGCGCAATGGAGATTGGCTACGGTCTCGCCGAAAGCGTGCACCGACAAGGATTCGGAACCGAAGCGATAGCGGGACTCATTGAAATTGCTCGTGAAAGAGGAATGACGCAACTGTGCGCCGAAACGGATTTTCCCAATCTGGCAAGCCAAAGGGTGCTTGTGCTCAACGGATTTAATGAACTCTCCCGCTCAGATACCGGGATCTGGTGGGAGTTATCAATCCTTGATTGACAAATATTCGCTCAGCGAATCAAAGTAGCTTTCCATGCCAGCTTGGGCTTGGATTGCTTCACTCTCGGGCAGATCACCAAACTGGCTGAACTTCACCCAACTGCGAAAATCCTTGGCTTCAAATTCAATTCGAATGTTGTGGTGTGGGAGGGACATATCTTTTGTGTTGAACTCGTCAACAGACTGCGTGTAATACAACGTATGTTCAAGACGAGCATTTTCTACAACCTTCGTGTACTCACCGTAGAAGTATGCGACGAACGCTTCCTCCGGCACGTCAATCGCAACGCTCCATGCTCCACCATCAAATACCTCAGATCGCATTGAGCCGGGAACCACCGAATGCTGCGTTCCGTGATACCACTCTTCCAACGCAACACTGTCGGTCCATGCCGCCCACAAAATCTCCAACGGGATATCAAATTCACGTTCAACGCTGTACGCGGGCTGGTCGCTCATGGTTTCTCCCTGTAGTCGGATAGTGCTATTCAACCGTATAACTGTTCAGGTCAGACATTGAAGCGGAACTCGACCACGTCGCCGTCGGCCATGATGTAGTCCTTGCCTTCAATTCGGACCTTGCCCCGAGCTTTTGCCTCATTCATTGAGCCGGCATCCATTAAATCTGCAAATGAAACAACTTCAGCTTTGATGAATCCTTTTTGGAAGTCGGTGTGAATTACACCGGCTGCCTCAGGTGCCGTTGCATTTCGTGGGATCGTCCAAGCGCGAGCTTCTTTCGGGCCTGCGGTGAGATAAGTCTGAAGACCCAAGGCGTCAAAACCGACCCGTGCCAAAGCTTTGAGCCCTGACTCGGTTTGGCCAACTGATAGAAGGAGTTCCAGTGCTTCTTCATCGGAGAGCTCAACTAGTTCAGACTCAATTTTTGCGTCCAAGAAAACCACTTCAGCCGGAGCGACAAGTTCCGTCATCTCTTTGCGGAAGTCAGCATTGGACAATTCTGCTTCGTCAGCGTTGACAACATAAACAAACGGTTTTGCCGTAAGAAGAAATAACTCGCGAATGGGTTCTACATCAAAACCCACACTAAACAAAGTTTTACCTGAATTAAGAATCTCTTGAGCCTTCTCGGCGGCTTCGAGAACTACCGCTTTCGATTTATCAAGACGCAATTCCTTCTGCAAACGAGGAATCGCTTTCTCAAGTGATTGCATGTCCGCAAGAATTAGTTCGGTATTGATTGTCTCCATATCTTCTTTGGGAGAAACACGACCCTCGACGTGGACAACATCGTCATCGGTAAATGCGCGAAGCACCTGACAAATCGCGTCGGACTCGCGAATGTTGGCAAGAAACTTGTTGCCAAGACCCGCACCCTCTGACGCACCTTTTACGATTCCAGCAATGTCAACGAAAGTGACACTTGCCTGAATGATTTTCTCGGAGCCAAAAACTTTCGCGAGGTCAGAAAGTCTGGGGTCAGGAACACCCACAACACCGGTGTTTGGCTCAATGGTTGCGAAAGGGTAATTCGCAGCAAGGACATCGTTCTTTGTCAAAGCATTAAACAGAGTTGATTTGCCCACATTAGGCAGGCCGACGATTCCTAGAGTTAATCCCACTCCCGTACTTTATTCAGTGCTGGCTTCCGTATTTACTGACCCCAAGGCTTTAGTCATTAATTTGCAAGAATTTCGCCAACTACTTTGGACGGTCGTTTGAAATGTCGGTCTGACATGTCAGTATCTGTATGTGGATTCAGCGGCAGTTCTCATCCTTACGATCGCACTCGTATTTTTGGGTATCGGTTTCGGATATTTCCTGGGATCACGAGGAAATCGCTCCTCCGGTGTTCCCGAGCTTGAATCTGGATTGACTTCCCTCTCCGACGCAATTGATCGGATCACCAACTCGGTCTCTGCCCAACAAGTTTCCTCGGCTGCGTCCTCGGCTGCACTTCGCACTGAACTCACGGTGTCCATCGCGAACCAATCAGAAAGCCTGCTTCGATCAGTATCCGAAGTGAAAGCCCAAGCCCAGCAACTTAGCTCGGTGTTGAGCCGATCCGGTGCCCGCGGCCAATGGGGTGAAATGGAACTCACTCGCCTGGTTGAAGCAGCCGGCATGATCAACCGAGTTCATTTCCTTGACCAAAACACAATCGACAGTGCACAAGGTCGGTTGCGCCCAGACCTTCAAGTAATGCTCTCAAATGGACGCTGCATATTAATTGACGCCAAAACACCCATGGATTCATTTCTTCGCAGCGCAGGAAATCAATCAGAGGAAAGCATTGACGCTCTCATGAGCGCTCACGCCGATGCGGTAATTCGACATATTGAACAACTTGGTAGAAAAGCGTATGGCGCCGAAGTGCTCGAGGCTATCGACTTTGTTGTGATGTTCCTACCCTCCGAAGCATTACTAGAAGCAGCACTTCACCAGAGGCCTGATCTTCTTGATTTTGCATTCAGCAGAAACATCGTTCCCGCGACACCGACCACATTGTTCGCACTCCTTCGCGCGGTATCCCTGGGTTGGCAAAACAGTGACATGGTTGAACAGGCAGAAGAAATCTCCCGTCTATCCCAAGAAATGTATTCGCGCCTTGACACGGTGCTCAGCCACTTTGCCAGCGTGGGTAAATCACTCGGCGCAGCCGTTGGCCACTACAACAGCGCGGTCGGATCCATTGAAACCCGCCTACGTCCAACCGGTCGGGCGCTCACCGACCTGGGAGTTCGAGGTGTGAAGAACGAGAGCGAGCTTTCCGCGACGCCAAGCCTTGACGTGTTCGCCTCCAACCTCTCGGATTCGGATTCGGTAACCTAATCTCGTGAACGATCAACCGGGCAATGAACCAGGTAGTGAATACGAGGCGCTCTTTCGCCCCGATCAACCTGCGCCGGAACCTGCACCAATAGATGCGACATCTCATCAAGTTGATCTTGCCGAAACCGGGCGAGTGTTTAGAAGTCAAGGAGTCCAGGGCAACGAGGAAGCATTACTTGCCCTTCCCACCAGTCGCATAAGTAAATTGCGAACTCTTGAGCGGGTCGACACCCCCATCCCTGATGACCACGCCAGTCAAGCCGGTCACGTCAGTCAGCAGGGGATCCCAATCGATGCGCCTGCTCGGCGAGAACAACGAACTCGTTCAGGTGGTCGCGGAGCAGTTTTCGGTTCCTTAAACGCATTGTGGATTTACGGAATCATGATCGGCGCAACTCTCTTGTTCGGGCTGCTAGACGTACTCATTTTTGGGGGTGAGCCGGGAGCACTAACAGGAATCGGGCTCCTCATAGCGGCCATCTTCGTCAGCCTGGCGGTTCGTTCACACGATGATTCGCAAGCGATTTATGCCCCGGCAATTGCATTTTTTGTGATGGCGATAACCGTTGGTCAAATAAATGTGACGGACACTTCACTCATAAATAGGTTCATGAGTGTGTTTTTCATTTTGGGGAATAACTGGTTCTGGGTAATTGGTTCAACCATAATCGCTCTGGGCATTGTGGCGTTTCGCCGCAGATCCTTACGTTAGAACCAACGCTAATTTTATTGAACCAAATTACTGGGCTGCCGCAGCCTTGATGTCACGTCGCAATTCCGGCGGGAGTGCAAACATCAAAGTTTCTTCCGCGGTACTCACTTCTTCACAGTCACTGAACCCATGGTCGGCCAGCCACTTAAGTACCTCACTTACCAGGAGTTCGGGAACCGATGCTCCGCTTGTTACTCCAATGGTTGACGCGCCTTCGATCCATTCGCTTTTCAACTCGCGGAAACTGTCAACCCGATAAGAAGTCTTTGCGCCCGCATCGAGCGCTACCTCAACGAGCCGAACTGAGTTTGATGAGTTTCCTGAGCCCACAACAATGACGACATCACACAGCGGTGACATTGCTTTCACCGCTGTTTGACGATTTTGGGTTGCGTAGCAAATATCATCACTTGGAGGGCTCGCCATTTCAGGGAAGCGCTCCTTAAGAACATTGACGGTTTGAATTGTTTCGTCAACTGAGAGGGTCGTTTGGGAAAGCCAAATGAGTTTTTCTGGATTCGCAACTTCTAAATTACGTGCTTCTTCCGGGTTCTGCACCAAAGTTATTGAGTTAGGGGCTTCCCCCATCGTTCCTTCCACTTCTTCATGCCCGGCATGACCAATCAGAATAATGTCCAAGCCTTCATTGGAGAAACGCTTGGCTTCAGCATGCACTTTGGTCACGAGCGGACAGGTTGCATCGATTGTCTTAAGGGAGCGTTCGGCGGCCTCGGCGTGCACACTCGGAGCAACTCCGTGGGCCGAAAAAATGACCGTTGAACCCTCCGGGACAACATCAAGTTCATCGACAAAAATCACTCCTCTTTCTTGGAGAGACTCGACGACGTATTTATTGTGAACAATCTCTTTACGAACATAAAGTGGGGCTCCGTATAGATCCAGCGCCTTCTCAACGGTGAGAATCGCACGATCGACTCCCGCGCAATATCCACGAGGAGCCGCCAAGAGAACCTTTTTTGTTGAAGCCATGCCTCTATCGTAGGCATATCTCCTACTCCCCGCCTAGGCTGCACAGGTGGCATTAGAGACTTCGGAGCAATCACCCGCACCCGTGCGCGTGATCTCCCAGTTGCTCCACGACTACATCAACCGGTTGAGTTCCATTTGGGTTGAGGGGCAAGTTGCCGAGTATCGGGTTCGGCCGGGTGCCAGCGTGCAGTTCCTCACCCTTCGTGACACGGATGCCCAGTTTTCACTCAAAGTGATGGTGAACTCGGCGCTTATCGGCGCAATGGACCCACCGCTGGTTGAGGGTCAAAAAATAATCATTTACGGTCGGTGTGATTTTTGGGCCAAACAGGGATCGTTACAAATAGTTGCCCGCGAGATTCGAGCTGTTGGGCTCGGAGAATTGCTGGCGCAATTAGCCGCACTGAAAGAGAAGTTGGCGGCCGAGGGACTCTTTTCACCTGAGCGCAAGAAACTGCTGCCATTTCTGCCTAAACGAATAGGGCTCATCACTGGTCGTCAAAGCGATGCGATGCACGACGTTCTCACAATTACTAAGGACCGATGGCCCGCCGCAGACTTTGAAATTCGAGAAGTCGCCGTGCAGGGAGTTAACGCTGTCAGCGAAGTTACGGCGGCGCTCAAGGAATTAGACCTTCTCAAACTTGACGTGATCGTGATCGCTCGAGGCGGTGGCAGCATGGAGGACTTGCTTCCATTTAGCAATGAAGCACTCGTTCGAGCCGTCAGCTTGGCGAATACTCCGATTGTTAGTGCAATCGGACACGAGCAAGACACTCCCCTTCTAGATTTTGTTGCAGACCTGCGTGCATCCACACCAACGGATGCTGCCAAACGAATAGTCCCCTCGGTGATCGAAGAGCGCAAAAATCTTGCTGAACTTCGTGCACGAAACAGGCGCTCAATTTCCAACGCTTTGGACATGAGCCGCATAAAGTTACATGAGGTCCGAAGTCGAATGACTCAGCGACTAATGCATTTAGTTGACGCCGAATTAACCACGATCAAACACTTTCGTGCGCAAATTCGTGCACTTTCCCCTGCAGCAACCCTTGAACGCGGCTACGCGATTGTTTCCGACAAGTCGGGAAACATCGTTCGTGACGAATCACAG
Source organism: Bifidobacterium breve (assembly GCA_945861775.1). Classification (GTDB taxonomy): domain Bacteria; phylum Actinomycetota; class Actinomycetes; order S36-B12; family S36-B12; genus UBA4592. The sequence continues at coordinate 10,788 of CAMAVT010000027.1, read as the reverse complement.
ATCGCAGAAGGTGACGAAGTACTGATTAGAGTAAATATCGGTGAATTTATTGCAAACCGCACGAAACCCAAAAAGTGAAGCCCAACAACTAAGGAACCATGATGGCTAAAGCTGAAGAACCTGGATATGAACAGGCACGAGATGAGCTGGCAAGCATCGCCGCACAACTAGAGCGCGGTGGACAAAGTCTTGAAGAATCACTTGCACTCTGGGAAAAAGGTGAAGTGTTGGCTCAGGTGTGTGAAAAATGGTTAAACGCCGCCAGCGAGCGGATCACTCCAGATCAGGACTAGACGTCAGTGAACTAACGGCGGCCTCAAGCTCGGCCAATGTGACCGTACCGCTCACCACCGTGGTTACCTCCGGTGTCACATTTACTAATGCCCGCGAATCCGTTCCTTCAAAGATCAGCCAATTCTCATTCGAGATTAATTTCTCGCCCTCCCCGAAAATTCCGGTGAGTTCGTTTTCCAAAAACTCTTCGTTAGTTGCCGAGGTTTGGGTGATTTCCAGGTATTCGTCGCCCCCCGTCACGTATCCCACGTGCCACACGGGTTCATCCCGTGAATACTGCGTTGGCTCCCAACGAACGCTGGTCGCTCGCAACCCTTCGATTTCCGGGATGACCACGGGGAAGTCGGCCTGCCCGCTGGCGAGTGAAAATTGTGGCAGGGGATCAACTTCTCGAATCGGATCCGGCGATGGGCGCCAAGTCAACAACATGATTAACCCGATTACCCCGAGGACCACGGCGAGTGAACGGACCATGTCCCCCACGGTTTGACGCATGCGGGCATTGCGCTTTCCCGTTGGAACCGGCGTACTCACCCCCCAATAATGGATCATCAGTCACGTTTCGGCCCACTCAACACCGCTACGCTGACCCCATGAGCGGAGAACACACACAGCCGGCAGCAGTCCCAGAGCGAAATCTGGCTCTTGAATTAGTCCGCGCCACCGAGGCCGCAGCAATGGCCGCCGCCCGCTGGGTGGGTCGCGGCGATAAAAACGGGGCCGACGGAGCCGCGGTCAACGCCATGCGCACCATAGTTCGCGGAGTCTGCATGAACGGAATTGTGGTAATTGGTGAAGGGGAGAAAGATGAAGCCCCCATGCTGTTCAACGGTGAACGAATTGGTGACGGCAGCGGGCCAGACGCTGACGTCGCGGTAGACCCCATTGATGGCACGACCCTGGCGGCCAAAGGTATGCCCAATGCGATCTCCGTCATCGCCGTTGCCGAACGCGGAACCATGTTTGATCCGAGTGCCGTTTTTTATATGAAAAAACTAGTTGTCGGACCTGAAGCCGCTGGGTCAATTGACATAGAGGCACCGACTGCGTGGAATCTGCAGCAGATTGCCAAAGCAAAAGGGGAAACAGTTTCCCAGTTGACCGTGTGTGTACTGGATCGACCGCGCCACGACGACTTGGTGCGCGAGATCAGAGAAGCGGGAGCTCGCATCAAATTCATTGTTGATGGCGATGTAGCTGGAGCCGTAATGGCTGCCCGACCCAATACCGGAATCGACGTCTTGATGGGAATTGGTGGAACACCGGAAGGAATTATTGCTGCGTGTGCAATGACCGCACTCGGTGGTGAAATTCAGTCAATACTGTGGCCCACCACAGATCAAGAGCGAGATAAAGCAATCAATGCTGGGCATGACCTCAAGCGAGTACTGGGAACCCGCGATCTCGTCACAGGTGACAATAACTTTTTCTGCGCCACTGGAATCACTGATGGTGAGTTACTTCAAGGTGTTCGTTACAGCCCACAAGGTCCAACAACCAATTCCATTGTTATGCGGAGCAAAAGCAAGACAATCCGCGAAATTAAGAGCGAACACCATTACGCGCCTGACTCGCAGTACTCAACAGTCGTTTTACCAGAGGGTTCCTGAGCTAAACGGTCGCTTTCCCGTGCCGAGAATTCTTGGTGGCCTAGGGTGTTCCCGTGAGCGAATTCCTCTACACCGACCAACTGCCCCTGGGTGCCGATACGACCCAATACCGGCTGCTAACGACGGAGGGTGTCAGTGTTGAGCGACTGGGCGACCACGAGTTTCTGCGGGTTGAGTCCAGTGCATTAACCGCTTTGACTTTCGCCGCTATGCGGGACATCTCACACCTACTTCGCACGGACCACCTGGCGCAACTAAAAAAGATTCTCGATGACCCCGAAGCCAGCCCCAATGACCGCTTTGTCGCACTCGACCTATTGAAAAACGCAAATATTTCAGCTGGTGGAATTTTGCCCATGTGCCAAGACACGGGGACGGCAATCATTATGGGCAAGCGTGGCCAATTCGTACTCACTCCCGGCCAGGACAGCGAAGATATTTCCCGTGGCGTATTCGACGCGTACGCCCAACTCAACCTGCGCTATTCGCAGCTCTCACCCCTGAGCATGTGGGAAGAGCGCAACACGGGAACGAATCTGCCCGCTCAAATCGACATATTTTCCGATCCCCACAAAAACCAGTCTTATGAATTCCTGTTCATGGCTAAGGGTGGCGGCAGTGCAAACAAGAGTTTCCTTTATCAGGAAACCGCTGCCCTACTTAATCCCACTAAATTCGCGTCTTTTCTTGATGAAAAACTTCGCTCAATTGGAACAGCTGCCTGTCCGCCGTATCACCTTGCAATTGTTGTGGGTGGAACAAGCGCGGAGTTCGCACTGAAGACTGCAAAGCTGGCATCCGCGCATTATCTCGACGGCCTTCCCGTTCACGGTTCACCCGATGGCCACGGGTATCGCGATTTGGAGATGGAACATGAAGTATTCCTACAAACCCAAGAATTTGGAATTGGCGCCCAGTTCGGCGGCAAGTATTTCTGCCACGATGTGCGAGTTATTCGATTGCCACGCCATGGAGCTTCGTGCCCGGTAGCGATCGCTGTCTCCTGCTCGGCGGATCGTCAGGCTAAAGCAAAAATTACTCCAGAAGGAGTGTTTCTCGAGCAACTTGAAACAGAACCTGCGCATTTCTTGCCCGAAATCGAGGACACACACCTTGATGACACCACGGTGCATATCAATCTCAATGCGCCGATGAGCGACGTCCTCAATCAATTAAGCAAACTCCCGATTCGCACGCGCGTTTCACTCACCGGTTCACTCGTTGTTGCCCGTGACCTCGCTCACGCGCGGATCAAAGCGATGCTCGATCGCGGTGAAGCGATGCCGGACTATTTAAAGGATTACGCGGTTTACTACGCAGGTCCCGCGAAAACCCCGGTAGGAATGGCTTCTGGTTCATTCGGCCCAACGACCGCAGGTCGAATGGATTCCTATGTTGATCAATTCCAGAAGGCCGGCGGTTCCATGGTCATGCTGGCCAAAGGAAATCGCAGTAATGCGGTCACGCGCGCCTGCCAAGAAAACGGTGGGTTCTACTTAGGTTCAATCGGTGGGCCAGCAGCAAGGTTGGCTCAAGACAACATCAAAAAAGTTGAAGTCCTGGACTTTCCCGAATTAGGCATGGAAGCGGTCTGGAAAATTGATGTCGTTGACTTCCCTGCATTCGTGGTGGTTGATGACAAGGGTAATGATTTCTTTGCCGAGACGCTAAGACCGATTGCGACGAACATTCCTATCGGTCCGCCAAAATAACAAGGGAACAACTAAAAGCAACGTCCCCGACCAGATCGCCAGTGGCTCCTACCTTCACCCTTTTTCCAGACCGTCCAAAAAGCTCGATCCTGCCAGTACCGATTCCACTTGTTCATCGGTTTTTTCCGCAGTTCTTGAATGAGGTCGAGGCCCGCGTCGCCCATTTCTTTCCTCACTTCAGGTTGCATCATCCAGGTCACCCCACGAGTTAGCGCCCTCGAGAACTGATAGGCGCCCCGGTAAGTGCCACCCCGGCCGGCTTTGTAGTGATGGTGGGATTCAATTTTCGAAAGGCATTTACGCAATTTTTCGCGTTTAGGCATGTACCACTTGCCCTGATAAAGACTCACTTCATAACCAATCAGATCACGCGATTTCTTAGAGCCAAATGCGTGGGCTGTTTCCATCGCGATGCGAGCCTTTGCCATCGCCGCCGCGTCCGCACCTGGGTCATTGCCTTCATCTCCGACCGGTATCGCCGGATCTCCCTCGGCAACGACAGGCCCGGGAGCCGCAGGTACTTCGTCATTTGCGAAGGCTGAACCCGCTGGGAGCACGAGGGCCAGGGCGAGTGCCCCAAGCCCCACATTCCTGCCCAGCTTCGCGAATCTGCTCACAATAACCTTCCACGGAGAAATCAAACGATTACTACCGTGCCTCAAAAATCCGGATTTGTCACCCTGGAATAGCGTGTTGTCGCGCACTTTTTAGTGCAAAAATTGGGGGAAAGGGGCCTTCTTAGAGGGGAAAGGGGGCCTTTCTTGACTGTGACCTAGGTCTCATTATGAGCTTGGGTAGTCCTCGAGTAGTTCGGTGACAAGGGCGGCGATCTCCGAGCGCTCACTTCTGGTCAGGGTGACATGGGCGAATAGTGGATGGCCCTTCAGTTTCTCGACCACCGCAACGATTCCATCAAATCGGCCAACTCGTAAATTGTCACGCTGGGCAATGTCATGGGTCATGACAACCCTCGAGTCTTTGCCAATACGCGAAAGTACCGTGAGAAGCACATTGCGCTCCAACGACTGGGCTTCCTCCACAATGACGAATGCGTCATGAAGACTGCGACCGCGGATATGCGTCAATGGCAAGACCTCCAGCATCCCCCGATCCACGATCTCGTCGATAACGTTCGAGGAGGTGATGGCCCCTAACGTGTCGAAAACAGCCTGTCCCCATGGATTCATTTTTTCCGACTCTGAACCGGGGAGGTAGCCAAGTTCCTGGCCGCCCACCGCGTAGAGAGGGCGAAATACGATTACTTTTTTGTGGGCTTGACGCTCCATAACCGATTCCAAACCGGCACATAGTGCGAGTGCGCTCTTTCCCGTACCTGCTCGACCACCCAGGGAGACGATTCCCACGGCAGGATCAAGCAAAATGTCGAGGGCTACCCGTTGCTCGGCGCTGCGCCCCCGAATACCAAAAGCTTCACGATCCCCACGCACCAGTTTGAGGGTTTTGTCGGCGCTCACCCGAGCAAGTGCACTGCCCCGATCAGATAGCAGCACCAAACCGCAATGACACGGGTAGTCAAAGGCAATGTCGTGCTCGAGAACTCCCTGCTCAAAAAGTTCATCCAACTCATAATTTTCGACTTCGACTTCTGCCATTCCTGTGTAACCGGATTCGAAAACTAATTCAGCTTTGTATTCCTCCGCTGCGACTCCGACGGCACTGGCCTTCACCCGCATGGGTAAGTCCTTGCTCACTAAAACGACGTCGAGCCCTTCCAGGCTCAGATTTTTCGCTAGCGCCAAAATCCGTGTGTCGTTATCCCCGAGGCGAAGACCGCTTGGGAGTACCTCAACGTTGGTGTGGTTCAACTCAATACGAACGCTTCCCCCGTGGGTTCCGATCGATATCGGGGCATCAAGGCGCCCGTGCTCAATGCGAAAGTCGTCCAGGAGACGAAGTGCATTGCGTGCAAAATAACCCAACTCAGGATGGCTACGTTTTGCTTCCAGTTCAGTAACAACCACAATCGGAATGACAACATCATGTTCATCAAATCTCAGGATTGCCTTCGGGTCTGAGAGTAAAACTGAGGTGTCAATTACATATGTTTTGCGGGCTGAGACCGAATTGGGCACGCGATGGGCTCCTGTCTGCCCAGTTGGCTTTCGGGAGCCGGTCGGGCCTGCGAATTACCTAACGCTAGGCCTGACTTCCTTAAATCATTTGCCGACACGCCGCCCCAACAAGGCAACAAAGCAAACAACAGATGGACAGTTTGCACCTCAACCGACCGGGTTATTTAGGCCCCGTAACGACGATTTCGTTCCGCATATGCGCGCACCGCACGCAAAAAATCAATACGACGGAAGTCTGGCCAAAACGCTTCGCAGAAATAGAACTCAGAATGAGCACTTTGCCACAGCAAAAACCCAGACAGTCTCTGTTCACCGGAGGTGCGAATCACGAGATCCGGGTCTGGCTGACCTTTGGTGTACAAGTGTTCGGCAATGTGGTCAACATCGATGAGTTGGGCAAGTTCATCAAGGCTGGTCCCTTGGCTGGCGTGTTCTGCGAGCAGTGATCGCACGGCGTCAACCACTTCCCTGCGACCGCCGTAACCCACCGCTACGTTGACAAGTGATCCATCAATGTCCGCCGTTGCCTCAGCACTTTCTTTCAGCAGATTGGCCGTGTGAGCCGGGAGCAGATCAAGTGCCCCAACGGGGTGGATCCGCCAGCGCCCCTTAGTGACCAAGTTACTCACCGTTGACTCAATGATTGTCATGAGTTTTTCCAATTCAACTTCCGGGCGGCTCAAATTGTCGGTGGACAAAAGCCACAGCGTGACAACTTCGACACCCAATTCATCACACCACCCGAGGAAGTCAACTATTTTCGCCGCTCCGGCCTCGTGGCCTTGGGCTGAGGTTGACCCTTGGGCCGTAGCCCATCGACGATTGCCATCAAGGATCACACCAACGTGGCGTGGCATCCGATCTGCTGGAATTTGTGCCGCAAGGTTGCGCTCGTAGACACCGTAGACGAGATCCTTGAGGCCCACCTGCAACCCGTCCTTCCTACATCGTGATCTAACTGAGTTCAAAACCTTAGATTACTCCAGTGTAGAAATTAAGTGGTGAAGATGAGCGCCAAGACTCAAGAATTTGGCAAGTTCAACGGGGCTGTTTGTCGGTAATTCACAAATGGTGAATCTGCACACCTGCGCGTGATTAGCGACCCCTTCTGACCAACGGATGTCGGGACATTTCGGAGATAACATCGCTATTCGCGCAAATAGCGCACTTTCGGGTCCGCTGACCTCGACTTCCCACGGACCTTGCGCCAAGGACCACAGCGCCACCAGTCCCCAGCCCACCGATCTCGGAGAACTCAATGCAAACTTGGGAACAACCCCCAATGCCTGTTCAGCCCTTGTTCGCAGTTGCAGATAATCACTGGGGGCAAGTGCACTGAAACGAACAAGAAGATTGGCCATTGCGAGCCAACCCGACGGCTCTGCATTGTCGGCAAAGTCACGCGGCCGGCGAATCAACTTCTCCGCGTCAATCGCAGTATCGAAGAATCCACCTTCACCGTCGTCAAAACCCTCAAGTGCCGTGTCCAGTAACGACCGGGCCAATGAAAGCCACTCAGGCTCTCCCGTCGCTTCATATAGTGTGAGTAGGCCCTCCGACATATTCGCGTAGTCGTCGAGGACTCCTGAATTTTTTCCAGGAACACCATTACGCGATGTGCGTGACATGCTGCGAGCTCGCTCTCCCGCCCCGAAATGCACGCTGATCACGCAATCCGCGGCAGCCTCGGCGGCTTGAATCCATTCCGGTTTACCAAAAATAGTTCCCGCTTCAGCCAACGCCGAAATGGCCAATCCATTCCACGACGCAACGACTTTGTCGTCTTGTCCAGGACGTATTCGCTTACTCCGCTCTGTAAACAACAGCGTTCGGAACTCAGACCATGAATCCGGATCTTGAGGATCAGTGAGCAATTGCAATGTCGAGTTGCCATGCTCAAACGTTCCCGATTGGGTAACTTCAAACAATTCACAAGCAGCATCTGCGAACTCCTCGCCAACGGCCTCAGCGACTTCGCTCGGAGTCCATGCGTAAAACTTTCCTTCAACACCTTCACTGTCGGCGTCCAATGCGGATGCAAATGCACCCTGTGGCGTACGCATTTCGCGCAAAAGAAACTCAATGCTTTCACGCACCACGCGCTCTGCAAGAGGATTCCCGGTAAGTCGCCACCAATGGGTATAAACCCGAATGAGCAACGCATTGTCGTACAACATTTTTTCAAAGTGTGGAACTACCCAAGCCTTATCAACACTGTACCGAGCGAAACCGCCACCAATTTGGTCATAGATCCCGCCGCGGGCCATCGCTTCAAGGGTTGCCGATGCCATGCGCTTTGCCTGCTCGCCCACCTCAGAATCCAAAGCCATACGTAACAAAAACTCGAGAACCATAGACGGCGGAAATTTTGGAGCACGACCAAATCCAGCATTTTCTTGATCAAATGACTGTTGCAAACCCGTAACCGCACCACGCAAATATTCCCCATACTGATCTTTATTCAGTATTGAGACGTCGGTTGAGTCAAATCCTTCACTTCGGCTTTCCAATGCGGTAATTATTCGTTCACCCGCCTGCAGAATCTCTGGCTTGCGCTGCACCCAGGTGTCTGAGATTGATGCAAGTAGTTGACCAAAGCTTGGCATCCCGTGGTGCGGGGTGGGTGGGAAATAGGTCCCCGTATAAAACGGACGCCCTTCATGATCGAGGAAAACTGACATGGGCCAACCCCCGTGCCCCGTCATGGCAACCGTTGCTTCCATATAAATCGAATCAATGTCAGGACGCTCTTCACGATCGACTTTGATGTTCACAAAATGTTCGTTAAGGAATTTTGCGACTACCGGATCCTCAAATGACTCATGGGCCATAACGTGACACCAATGGCACGCTGAATAACCGATGCTTAGGAATATGGGCACATCACGCTTACGAGCCTCAACAAATGACTCCGGCGTCCACTCCCACCAATCAACCGGATTTTCTGCATGTTGCAACAGATATGGCGATGCGGATTGCCCAAGTCGATTCACGGGTTGCAGCGTATCTGAATTAGCAAAATAGGGTGTGCGAGGATAGGAGCACCAAAGGAGTTCCTATGTTTGAAGCGGCAAAGAAAGAATACGATCAAGCGATTAATCGCAATGCCACCTTGGGTGAGTTAGCCAATCAAAAGACGTCTTCGACAGGTTGGCGTCCTTCGCGGGCACTCTCCGCGGTGGTAATTCTGGGTGCAGCGGCAATTGCCGTTGCACTGCTCATTATTCTTTCGTAAATCCTTTTTTCAGAACTTCCATTGCCCCGGTCAACTCACTCGGAATAATCCACATTTTGTTTGAATCCCCTTGAGCCATCACGGGCAGTGTTTCGAGGTAGCGGTGGGCAAGGGCAGCCGCGCTCGGATTGGCCTCGTGGATTGCGCTATAAACCTTTTCAAGTGCCACAGCTTCACCTTCTGCCCGAAGGATTTGCGCCTGAGCTTCAGCACTGGCTCGCACAACCTCAGACTGGGCGAACCCTTCCGCCATGAGAATTGCACTCTGCTTTTCTCCCTCAGCGGTAAGAATTGAACTCTGCTTTTGACCCTCAGCAATCAGAATGGTCGCCCGACGCTCACGCTCGGCTTTTAGTTGCTTTTCCATCGATTCCTGCACCGACTTTGGCGGGTCAATGGCTTTGAGCTCTACTCGATTAACCCGGATTCCCCATTTACCGGTTGCTTCGTCTAATACTCCGCGCAATTGTCCGTTGATCGAATCCCGGGAGGTAAGGGTCTGCTCCAGATCCATGGAGCCAATCACGTTACGCAATGTTGTAACGGTCAGCTGCTCAATTCCCAGGATAAAACTTGCGATTTCATAGGTCGCTGCCTTTGGATCGGTGACTTGGAAATAAACAACCGTATCGATCGATACAACCAAGTTGTCTTCGGTGATCACGGGCTGTGGAGGAAATGAAGCTACCTGTTCCCGCATGTCAACGCGCTCGCGAATCCGATCAACAAAGGGTATGAGAATGGTCAGACCCGGCGTAAGAGTGCGTTGGAACCGGCCTAATCGCTCGACGACCGCTGTACTTGCTTGGTTCACAATCACAACCGTTCGCGACAGCATGAGCAGCAACACTGCGAGCACCCCAATAACAGCGGCAATTGCTCCAAAAACGTCCATAACTTCTCCTTTATTACTTTTAGTCGAGTGGGAAAATCAAAGCTGTAGCGCCGTCAATGCGTGAAATAGAAACTCGGACATCGGGTCCAATTGGGTCAAAGGCAAGGTCAGGGTCAAGTCGGGCGCTCCACGTTTCCCCTTTGAGTTTCACCTGGCCTTCATGTGCCGTGACACTCATGAGCGTCAACGCCTCAGCCCCAATCAGGGCATCAATTCCGGTGCGAGTGCCAATAGGAGCCCTGGAAAACCTTTTTATTGCCAATGGGCGAATCGCAAAAATTCCAAATAATGTAATGGCGGCTGCTACCAAGACTTGAACAACAACAGGAGCCCCAACAGCAGCGCTCGCAAGCCCACCGGCTGCACCAACGGCAAATAGCCCGAAATACAACGTGGTCGTGGCGAACTCGAGACCCACGGCAATACCAGCGGTCAATCCCCAAAACCAAATCATGTTTTAACTGTAATACCGAATTGCCGCTTCGGCAGGGGTATCGGTGCGCGGTAGTGATCATCTAATCTTTTTCTATGCTGATAGACGTCCAGGCTTCCGTGCACCCGAGTTGGTTGCCAGTTTTCGATGGCCTTCCAGCAGAAATTGAGGCCATAAGCGGTTTCCTTGAACTCGAGACTGCGGCCGGCCGCCAATGGTTACCAGGGCCCGCACAAGCATTGCGCGCATTTTCTCAGCCATTGAATCAAGTAAAAGTTGTCATTCTTGGTCAGGACCCCTACCCGACTCCGGGCCACAGTGTTGGCCTCGCTTTTAGTGTCGCCCCAGAGGTTGCCCCTCCTCGAAGTCTGGTGAATATTTATAGCGAGCTTCAGTCCGACCTCGGCGTTGATGCCCCCGCAAGTGGTGACCTCACTCCATGGGCCGAACAGGGAGTGTTGCTATTGAACTCCGCATTGACCGTAGGAACCGGTGTAAGTGGGAGTCACCGGGGCA
>CAMAVT010000026.1 GCA_945861775.1 Bifidobacterium breve | reverse complement strand
GGCTTCAAGTGCGACGTTGCGAACTGCCAGCACATCCATTCCGTCGACGATAACGCCGGGAATACCGTATGAACTTGCCCGCTCGGCGATGTCCGTTAACTTCATGTGCCGATCCTGTGGAGTGAACTCGGCATAACCGTTGTTCTCGATCACAAAAACGACAGGAAGATTCAAAACCGCAGCCATGTTCACGGATTCATGGAATGCGCCAATATTTGTGGCTCCATCGCCAAAAAATGAGACAGCGACAGTGCCGTCACCGCGATACTGCGAGGCGAATGCAGCGCCGACCGCGATCGGGATGCCTCCGCCGACAATCGCGTTTGCACCGAGCATGCCACGGTTCATATCCACGATGTGCATTGAGCCGCCACGGCCTTTGCAGTAGCCGGTGGTCTTGCCGTATAGCTCCGCGAACATTGGGCGAAAATCGGCGCCCTTAGCTATTGCGTGGCCGTGGCCACGGTGCGTTGAAGTGATTTGATCTGCATCGGTGAGGGCCGAGCACACGCCTGCGGCTACTGCTTCTTGGCCCACGTAAAGATGCAAAAAACCTGGCATGTCTCCCGACTCGACAAGCTTGCCCGCCCGCTCTTCAAAACGGCGAATTCGCACCATGCGACGGTGCAAATCCAGGACCAATTCACGAGTGGCTGGCATGACCGACTGGAGGGCTTCTGTGGGTGTGGCCATCAAGGTCTCCGGTTCGATTGAATGAAGCTGTAAATGTCCAGCGCAGACTACACTAAACGAAAATGCTGAACTAGGACATCCAAGTAAATTGCACCGGGAGGCAGCGTGCTCCGTCGTATTCTCGTAGTGACCGGCGGACACCGGGTTGCAATCGACGATTTTCTGGGTGCAATCGCTGCAATCTGCACGGACCGAGGCTGGGTTTGGGCCCATTGCACCCAACCAAGTGCTCAACATTGGCTAACTGCTGAACTCGCCGGTTCATGGGACGCGATTCTGCTCCATGACATCCCGGGTTTGGCGCTTAAGCGAGGGGAAGAACCCACGGTGGTCGGGCCCGATCCCCAAACTGCGCAAGATGTTGTCGATCTCCTCGACACCGGTCAAGGATTGGTGATTTTGCACCACGCCATTTCAGCGTGGCCGGGCTGGGAAGGTTGGGCCGAAGTAGTCGGTGCCCGATTCCTGTACCGCCCAGGACAACTTCGCGGAGAGAACCTTCCATCCTCGGGATACCGGATGGGCAACTACACGGTGCGTGTCACCGACCCGAGCCACCCGATCACACGCGGTATCAGCGACTTCGAAATCGATGACGAACTGTATTTCGCACCATTTCTCACTGACCGATTGACGCCTTTCCTCGACAACGACGCCGACATGAGTGGTGAACTGTTTCAGGACACATTCGATGTAGTGAGTAACGGCGCCTCAACCGGAGTAACCTGCGAGGGACGTGGACAGGATGGCGGGCTCCACGGAGGAAGCCGCCTCATGGGTTGGACAACGACCGCTGGCAATAGCCCCATCGCGACACTACTTATGGGCGATGGACCCTCTACTTTCGCAAACCCAATGTTCCGCACTTTGCTCGGCAACGCACTCGAGTGGGTTGCAAGTGAAGAAGCAAACAGGGCCGCTCGCGACAATCCATTTACGATCCCGCTGCCGTAAGGGACCCTAGGATACTAAGGACGCGAGGACGTCGAGTTAGCCTTGGCGTCGAGCTGTTCGTGAGGCCAGCGCAACAGCAATAATCAGTGCGGCACCGTTGAACAGTTGAGTCACATAAGAAGGTGCGCCCGCTAGTTGCAGACCGGTCACACCGGTTGCAAGTAGGAAGATCGCAACAAGTGTTCCGAGCACGTTCACTCGCCCAGGTCGAATTTGGGTCGCACCAAGAAAAACTGCTGAGAACGCGGGGAGTAGATATCCGCTGCCGCTATCCGGCGTGGCCGTACCGATGGTGGACAGGTAAACGATTCCGGCGAAGGCAGAAGTCACGCCGGAGGAAATGAATGCGATCATGGTGACGCGGCCAACACGAACTCCAGCAAGTCGGGATGCGACCGGGTTGCCACCCACGGCGTAGAGGTAACGACCACCCGGGGTGTACTCCAAGATCCACCAGAAAAATAGTGCGATCAGTGCGGCGTAATAGACCGAACGAGGCAAGCCGAACATTTCGGTCCGGGCAAACTCAAAGAATGGCGCGTAGCCCGAGGTGCTCAAAACAATCTGGGAACTATCGGTAATCATGTAGGCAATCGCAATCAGAACGCTACTCATGCCCAGGGTGCCGATAAACGAGTCGACCTTGAGTTTGACCACCACCAACGAGTTGGCGAGCCCGATAATGACACCGATCAAGATCGATCCCCCGGCCGCAACAACAATTCCATGGCCATTTGTCAGAGCCCATGCAGTGAAACACACCGATACCGTCAACGTTCCCGCGATTGTCAGGTCGAAGGCCCCCGCTGCCACAGGTAAGAGAAGACCCAACGCGACAATCGCACTGATAGCTTGGAAGGTCAAAACCTGCTTGAGCGTGCTTGTCTGAAGGAACAGGTCAGGGATCCACAGTGCGAAAACCAGTACTAGTAACGCCCACACATAGATTCCGCTGTACTTATCAAAGCCAAAATTGATGCGGCGGCGAGGGGCTGCTACTTCTTGTATCTCAGACATGGAATCCGCTCTGGGTCTCGGCGACGTGGTGTCGATTGGTGGGTTGTTTTCTTGGGTTATTAAGTGTTGCTAGGCCGCAGGTTCTGCCGAATCGCGACCAATTGTTGCAGCTGTGATGTTGTCCACGGTGATTTTGTCTCCGCGAAGAATCTCCGCTGCCCGACCGCGGCGCATGATCACGACGCGATCGCAAACGCGAACAAGCTCTTCATGGTCGGTTGAGCACAGGAGGACTGCTGCCCCCTGAGCCGCGGCTTCATCAACAAGAGTGTGGATGTCAGCTTTTGCTCCAACGTCTACGCCTTGGGTGGGCTCGTCTAGGACTAATACCGATGGTTCTTGTCGCAGCCAGCGAGCCAAGATGACCTTCTGCTGGTTGCCACCAGACAACTGATTCATCTTGTATTCCGTTTTTCCACTTGGCTTCACGGACAAACGGTCCAGCCACACGCGAACGTCAGACTTCTCCGGATTGCGTCGCAAGATACCTAATGACATATGTCGACCGGGATCAACGAGAGTAATGTTTTCGCGCAATGTTTGATCAAGAAGTGATGCATTGGCATGCCTCTCAGCGGGGACAAGCGCAACACCCCGCTGAATCGAGATGTCAGGTCGATTCTGGGGCAGCGTCTTTCCCTCTACGAGAATCTCCCCCGATCTTTCGTGACCACCGAAAACCAGCGCGGCCACTTCCTCGCGACCTGAACCGGTTATGCCAGCAACTCCCACTACTTCACCCTGATGAACGGTGAGATCCATTCCGGAAACATTGCGTCCACCCACACCCGACAGTTGCAGTACCTCTGTCCCGTGCTCGCGATCAACGGCCTCGCCCTTGTCATGTTCTTCAAGCTTGCGACCGACAACGAGCTCAATCAGTGCATCTTCGGTCAATCCAGCAACGGGGCGCGTCTCTATCAACTTTCCGTCACGCAGCACCGTCACCGATTCGGCCATCTCGAAAACTTCGTCGAAGTGGTGTGAGACGAACAACACGGCTACACCAGAATCTGCTACCCGTCGAACAAGTTGATAAAGCCGTTGCGCCTCTGGGCCGGGAAGGTTTGCGGTGGGTTCATCGAGGATCAGCATTTTCGGTGGTGTTCCACGCTCAGACATTGCCCGAGCGATTGCGACCGCTGTTCGCTCAGACATTTGGAGTGCCGCGACCGGCATATTAACGTTGATCTCGTAACCCAATGCGGCGAGCGCCTCGCGAGCCTTTGTCCGCTCCTTACGCCAATTAATTGTTTTGGTGACGTTCGTGATGTAACCCTGGCCCAAAGCCAGATTGTCAATGGTGTCGAGGTTACCCACAAGCCCGAGGTCTTGATGGACGAAACGTAGCCCGGCTGCCTCACTGGCTACCGGGTCTCCCAGAGCAAGTTCACTTCCGCCGATGAGGACTTCAATACCTGGCTCAGGTTCGTGAAAACCAGCCAGAATTTTGATCAAGGTGGATTTACCGCAGCCGTTCTGGCCGACTAACGCGCGAACTTCTCCTACCGCAACATCAATGCTGACATTGTCCAGTGCGACCTGTGCCCCAAAAATTTTTGTGGCATTACGCACGCTGAGCGCCGATGTCGCCGATGTCGCTGATGTCATGGAGCCTCCTTTACGGTCGAGCCAAGGTTACCGACAAATTTCGGAGATGCAAGGCTTTCCAAGTATTTTTCGATCACGATCCGATACCGCTCTTTTCCATCACAACAGGTGCAACATTTACTGAATTTACTGAGATTAGGGACCCAACTCGGGCGTGAGCTGCGGCTAGCCGGGCCACCGGGATGCGCGATGGCGAACAAGAAACATAGTCCAATCCCAGTCGTTCACAGATCTCAATCGATGACGGATCGCCACCGTGCTCACCACAAATCCCTAACTTGATGTCGGGCCGTACAGATCGAGCCTTGTCAACCGCATAGGACATCAATGCTCCAACACCAGATTCGTCGAGCTCAGCAAATGGGCTGGCTGTCATGAGTCCTTTGGAGAGATAGGTGCCAAGCATGCGCCGTTCAACGTCATCTCGGGAGAAGCCGTACGTGAGTTGGGTTAAATCATTGGTGCCGAATGAAATGAAGTCAGCCCATTGGGCTAGTTGATCAGCTAACAGCGCCGCTCTCGGAGTCTCGACCATGGTGCCAATTTTGAAGGGGATCACCATTCCGCTCCGCGATGAAACTTCTTGGTTCACCCGGCGGATCAGTCGCATCATCATGAGTAATTCGTCAGGGATCGACACCAGAGGAATCATCACTTCGAGTTCAGGGTGGGCATCACCGGAAGAGACCACGTCAACCCATGCATTGAAAAGTCCTTCAACCTGCGCGGGGTACAAACCCTCATGCATCAACGCGAGCCGCACACCGCGCACTCCCAGCATCGGGTTTTCTTCATGCATGTGTTCCAACATCCGGGCTTGGTTCGCATCTTCCGCTAAATCTGCACTGGCGGGGAGGAATTCGTGCATCGGTGCATCGAGTAATCGAACAGTCACCGGCCGATCACCGACAGCGCGCAACAAATCACGGAAATCTTCACGTTGAGCATCAGCGAGGGCGGCGAGAGCAGCTTCTTCCGCATCGAAGTCATGGGAAAGGATCACCCGACGCACGAGCGGCAAACGATCGCCCATGAATTGGTGCTCGGTGCGACACAAACCAATTCCCTCGGCACCACTATCCATTGCAGTAGTTGCGTCAGCGCCGTTGTCGGCATTGGCCCGAACACCCATCCTTCGCAGGTCATCGGCCCAACCCAGAACAGCGGTCAGACTCGGCGAAGGGGCAGGGGGCTCGATCATTAATTCGCCAACGTACGCAACACCGGTAGCACCGTCGATTGAGATTACGTCACCGGCGCGCAACACATGCGCACCCGCGGTGAGTGTTTGCGCCTCATGATCAATGCGAAGATCACCCGCTCCGCAGATCGCCGGCCGACCCATTCCGCGAGCAACTACCGCCGCGTGCGAGGCCGAGCCACCATTAATCGTCATGATCCCGGTTGCAGCCATCATGCCGGGTAAATCACCCGGGGTTGTCTCGCTCATGACCAGAAGTACGGACTCTCCCGACTCGGCCAAATCAACCGCACTCTCGCTGGTGATTGCAATGCGGCCGACCGCTGCTCCCGGAGAAGCGGCTAGACCGGAAACAAAAGGAACTTCTGCACCGGTGAGCTTGGGCTGAGGGTGCAGTAACTCCAGAACGTGCGTGGATTCGACCGCGCGCACCGCGTCGATTTCACTGCTAATTCCCCGCGTGACCAGGTCAACGACAAGGCTCGTGGCGACCCGCGCATTAGGCTTGCGCATCTGTTCCAAGCCAACGAGAGCCAGGCCTTCTGGCCCAAATTCAAAGTCGACAATTACCGAACTGCGAAGCCGACCTTCGAGTTCGGCCAATACGCCGGTCAGCATTTCCACTCCGTTGGGCAACGAACTTAACGGAAGTCCACTTTGCTGGCGCTCGCTACCGGCACGGAAGCCATGTCGGAATAAACCATTGGGGGCAAACTGCCCGGAGTCCATGTCACGCGACATTGCAAAACCATGACCCTCTGCATCATGCTCGGTGACGACGATTGTTTCGAGGTGTAGGGCTAATGGGAGATCAGCGGGAAGGTTTTGTTTGCGTCGGGCACGCGCTGCTCGTGGTGAATTCCAACGCGTCAACATGGCCTGGGCGGCGGCGGCAACTTGGTCACTTCTCTTGGTGGGAAATGGCGATGAACCTTTTTCCTCACACAACCGGCGAAACGGTTCAACCCGCTCAACGAGATCCGGGTAGTCAAAATCGAGCGAGCCTAGGTCTTCAATAGGAACACCCAATGCGTGCTCCGCAATAAAGGCTGCGGTCTTCCACCAGGCAACACCCAGTTCACCTCGCGCCTTGGTGCCCAGCCCTTCCGGGATAACACTTCGCTTGAGTCCAAGGCAGGTGAGGTCAGGTGGTAGGCCAGCAGCAGCAACGGGCGCACTTGCACTCAATCGCAAAAGTACGAGTCCACCGGTCTCGGTCGTGGTGCCGATCTCGCGGCCAGCGATATCTTCCACCAAGTTCATCGCGGCTTTGGCCCGGTCCGGGGCGGTGAAGCCCTGCACGTTTGGGACAGGAATGGTCAACCCTGAGCCGACGGGAAGTCCAAGTCCTGCAAGAGTTTCTAGTTCGATACCCCGAGTGCACAGTGAACGCGCATCGAGTCCGCGCTGCAGTCCGCTGCCGAATGGGACAAGTCCAACGTCATCGATTGGACCTGTTCGAGAAACTGGGCTCACGCCCCGCTCTCCGCAACGAGACGCTCCTCAAGCTCCTCGTCTTCTTTGCGCGACATTCCGATGGTCAAGATAAGTTCCTGATGCAGGTGCATCCACACCGTGTGGTACGAGTCAATAAGTGGTGATGCTAGCCAGGTGTCATCACCGTCGTCGAGTTTGGCCAGAGCCTCGGTGAGCTTTTCGCGGTATCCGGCCATACGGGGAAGGTCTTCGGTGAATCGCTTGAGAAGTGGCGCGACGGAATCGTCGATGTCATCGAGGCGGTCCCGGATGTCAGCGTCGTAGTTTTCATCGGAGTGATCGTTAACACTGCCATCGGGACGAACCTGCCACGCCGTACACAGGTCGCGCAGCGCGCGGTTTACTGGAAGAAAACGGTGAAAAGTAGCCATAATGCGCTCGCGCTCGGGGGCCTGGTCGGGCAGTCGAAGTGACTCTGAGACAAATGCGGTGCCGGCCGGAGTCGGCATCATGATCGGACCTTTGATCAGAATCAACCCAGCGTCGGCCAGAGCCTGCTGCTGTGCTGAGACCTCGCCACGGGCCATTCCCCGAATAACCAAGGTCACGAGAGCGTCATGCTCCCCTTCTGCCAAAACCACGTCGCTCATTTAACTCTCCGCACCACAGGGCCGCCGTTTGAGCGGCTGGCCGATTAATAGGAAGTCCTACTATTGCAGAACTCGCCCCCATTTATATAGGAATGCGCAAACTCTGCAACTCGCGGGTCCCGCGCACTGCTTCTTAACATATGTCATAGTTCGCCGTGACCATTACTGCCGCTGGCCCACTTCAGGCCGCCCTCCAACCAATCACGGTTGGCACCATGGACCTATCGCATCGATTATTCGTGCCGACTCACGGTGGCGGTGCGGGATCCCTGACCGGTGACGACTCCCGCTTCCAAGCGATGCTGGACTACTGGCTCTCCCGCGTTGAAGACGGATTCCAATGGATCGGTGGTCCACCATGTCACGTACAGCATCTGCAGATTCCTGGCTTTGAAGCCACCGGTATCGGGGCGCTTGGAAAGCAAGATGGAAACTTCCGTCACCCGCTCTTTCACGACCGGATGTCACACTTCGTTGACCGTGTTCACTCTGCCGGCGGCTACATGGGCATTCAACTTCTCCAACAGGGAGGCATGCCGAGTGCTCCCTCTCCCACTTTCTCCGGATTCTTGGACCACCGCGGTGTGCACGTTATGAACCATGACGAAGTGCAGTGGGTTATCAACGAATACATTGAATCAGCGGTAATTGCAGCACGAACCGGCGCCGACTCAATCGAACTTCACAGTAATCACGATGACATTATTGAGTGGTTTCTTTCCCCGCTCACTAACACTCGAACCGATGAATACGGCGGCTCGTACGCAAACAGACGACGCTTCTTACAAGAGATCACCGACGGTGTTCGTGCACGTGTTGATAGGCCAATCACATTTGGTCTACGCCTCGCACTCGATCAGGATATGGACGGTGGCTACGGACTCGATGAATGCTTGCGTTTGATGCAAAGCTTTGAGGCCGATGGAACTGTCGATTATTTCAATCTTGATATGGGTGGAAACTGGGGAGCAATCACCTACCTGCAACACGGCATGTACCCGGAAGCCGCATGGGCACAAATGTGCGGTGAAGCAAAAGCGGTCACGAAACTGCCCGTGCTTTATGTCGGTCGAGTTGTGCACGCGGAGACAGCCGAGAAGGTAATCGCAGACGGCAACGCCGACATGGTGGGAATGGTCCGTGCGCTGATCGCAGACCGCGAGTGGTTGCGCAAAACACTTGACGGACGACCCGAAGAAGTGCGGCCATGTATTGCATTGAACGACTGCATCCACCGATACACCTTGGAAGGACTTAGTTTTGGTTGTGGTGTTAACCCACACGCTGGACGTGAATCACTGCCGCCCATTGCTGTTAGCGAGAAAAAAGTGCGCTTACTCGTTGTCGGTGGTGGTCCAGCCGGGATGGAACTGGCTGCCAATGCCGCAGAGCGCGGGCACGATGTTGAGTTGTGGGAAGAAAAAGCCGAACTCGGTGGTCGCTTCGCCATAGCGGCCCAACTTCGGGCAAACCCGACCTATCAGGACTGGATTAATTGGGCAGCAGTCCGGCTGCCTCGATTGGGTGTCAACACCTATTTGGGTCGGCGCGCTTCGGTGCGCTCAATTCTTGACGGCAACTTCGACGTCGTCGCATTTGCTACAGGTTCGCACGCCAGGCGCCCAGGGATTCCTGGCGAATATCTTCCGCACGTGTTCGGGGCCGACGCGGTTATTCGCGGGGTCACCCCACCACTGGGGAACCGAGTGCTGGTGATCGCCGCCGACGACGGCCCAGCTCCACTGACGGTGTCAGACCACCTCGCGCATTTAGGACACGAAGTTGTTTTGGCATTTGAAACACCGGGGCCTTCACCCCTTGTGGGCAAGTACTCCGCGGGCGCAATGTTTGAAAGTTTGGACGAGGCCGGTGTCGAGATTTTGCAGATGGCTGTGGCAACCGAGATCCGAACCAATGAAGTTGAGTTCGCAAATGCTTATAGCCGTCGCCGGTTCACCGTCGGCGGAATTGACTCAGTAGTTCTCGTCACCGGTGGGGTAGGCAACGACGCCCTTTACCGGTCGGTGTCTATGCATCACCCGCGAACCCACCTACTCGGTGACGCTTGGGCGCCACGACGGATGACATTCGCGACCAAGCAGGCATTCGAACTGGCCCAGCTGCTGTAGCCGGGCCAGTTACACGAATGATTAATTAACGAATGATTAAGCGGTCTCGAGTACTTCGATGGTGCCCTTGGCGCCGTCAACTCGAAGCAGGTCACCGGTTTTGAACATCTTGGTGGCACCTGGCAAACCGGCAACACAAGGGATGCCGAGTTCGCGAGCAACGATCATTGCGTGCGAAGCCATTGAGCCGGTGTTCACTACGACGGCTGTGGCCAACATGAATAAAGGTGTCCATGACGGGTCGGTCTGGGGTGCGACCAAGATTTCACCCGGCTCGAAATCCCCAATAGCATCGGTGCCCAAAATAATGCGTGCACGTCCCTCGACCACGCCCTGTGATGCGGCAGCTCCATTGAAAGTATCACCGACCTTTGCGCGATCAACGGCAACTGAACCCTTGCGGGGTATTTCCGATACTGGTGGGATTGGCTTTCCACTGTCCAAGAAGGTGGGAACTTCGAGGTCTTTGAGCGCCAACCACTGGGTTTGGCGTTCCCGGATACTCGGTAGCAGTGCGCCGTTGCCGAGTGCGAGAGCGTCCAACTCGTTGTCGAGTGCGATGAAAATCTGTCGCGAATCATCAATGACACCCTGTGCTGCAAGGCGGCTACCCAATTCAATTAAGGCCATTCGGGCTTCGTTCATAATCTTGATACAGGATGACTTTCCGCTTTCACGCCAACCGGCGAAACGTCGAGCTGAACCAATAGCTCCACGGAACATTGCTTCTGTCGCGGCGTCCATACCTGCTGTGGCCTCGAGCATCGCCTGATCGGTAGCCGCGGCATGCAATGCCTGCTTTGCCGAAGGTGATTCCGAGTCTTCGAGTAGACGCATCTTGTCAACGAGTGCGAGTGCAAGTGAAGGCTTGGACTCCCACGACTCGGTTCCCAGATCCCATTCAGATGGACCGCGGTAACCGAACTCTCCGATAAATGCAGCGAACTCATTCCAGAAACCACCGGTTGCTGTCGGGAGTTGGGCTTCAACCTTGTCCATTCCACTGTTAAACAACTTGGTCATCTCTGGGCTGTTCTTCACCGTGCGCGAGAGCGACCACAGTGAATAGGTTGGTGCCGCAGATTCAACGTCACCGGCGTAGCCGAGGATCGTGATCAGCAGATGGGCCTTGTCAGCGCCGAGAATTTGACCGGCAACGGCTGGGCCAACCGCCGCGTTTGAGGCGCCAATCTGCTCCGAACGCCAAGCAAGACGTTCATATGGCATCACGGAGCGTGCTCGTGCAACGAGTGCGCGGTTGCTCATGGCCTTGAGGTTAGGGCGATTACGACGCAGATCATCAGCGATCGCGGAGTCTTCGTCGGCGCCCTCAAACTTTGACGTGTTGAGTACCCAGCCAGCGCGCGCACCCCCGAGTGCGGTGAGTGATTCATTGGCATCGGTTGCTGATGCAACATGGGGTGGTGCTCCAGGGGAATTAAAGAAGATTGAGTCGATGATGTCCGCGGTCATGCCCTTGCGGATTCCCAAAACTCGGACGTTGCTCTGATTTATATAGAGGTATCCGTAAAAGAATCCAGCGACGGCGGACTCTTCGGTGAGTTCATCAGCGGTGAAACAAACGTCTTCGACGTAACCGGAAGCCCAACCGGGAAGAACGTTGGGGATCCAACACATGGTTGCACCAAGTGGTGTAATCGGTTCAGCCATCACGTCTGCGGCATTGAGGCGGGTATAAATCGGGAACCTTACGCTGGGCTCGGTATCAGTGAGCCACGCCTTTTTTGACATGTGAACGTCCATTTCGTGTGAGGGTCAGAGTTAGCGAATGTTACCACCGCCAAACTAGGACTACCTATGAAATCACACTATCGAGGGCCGTGCACCGGCTCATGGGCTAACAGTCGACGAATCGTTTCATGGGCGTGCTGAACGGCAATCTCATTACGACCGATTGTCATGTACTTATCAGCGAGTGAAGCAAGGCCATTTTGCACGTCGGTCTGCGCCGTGTAGTCCTCATCACGAAATGCCGCGAAGAACCATTCAGCGGTTTTCTCTGCCTCTAAGAACTCTTCGGGGGTCTGCGGCGGGGTGCGCAACAGCGTTGTCTGCCAGGTCATCGATTCACTCCATGAGTCACCCGGAAGCATGATCGAGATTACGGTGCGCTCACGCAATCCGCCGGCGATCGCCATCCCGGGAAAGACCCAGTACACAAGGCCCATAGCTTCCGCCGGATCCCATTCATCACGCGGTTTTTCCATCATGGCGTCAAGGGTTTTCAGCGCGAACACATTACGCACATGCGGACCAAATGAATCTAAGGTCATGCGGTTCGTGTGGTTGGTGAGGGCAACGGTTTTTGCGTGCAGTGAACTGAAGTGATAGCCCTCGAGGTAACCGTCCAGAGTAACTTTCCAGTTGGGGCCGGGCAATGTTTTCGTGGTGAAGTGGGTGCACTTGTCGAGTTCGAGCGCCTCGAGGTGCGGCAAAACCTCACCGAGCCACGCGTCGATTCCCAAGTCCATATCTGGGGTAAGTCCAATGAAAATGAAACCGGCTCGTTCTTCACACGGCAGTTGCACCAAACTGTAATCTTCTTTGTTAACTTCACCGAAAGTATCTTCGCCGGGTACACCCGTAAGTTTTCCGTCGGTGTCATAGGTCCACGAGTGGTATCCACAGGTGAATCGACGCGCACTGCCGCAACCATCGGGTAATAACTTCATTGCGCGGTGACGACACACATTGATCATCGCGCGCATCGTGCCGTCCTTGCCACGAACCAGAATGATTTCTTTGCCTACTACCCGCATTGTTTTGAAATCACCGACATTTGCGAGTTCCGCCGAAGTACCTACCGGCAAGGGGATGGCGTGAAAAATCTCTTTGATTTCCCGTTCCCACAAATCTTGATCCAGGTATTCCGAAATTGGGACCTTCAGTTGCTCCGGAGCCATGTCGGTGGTCTGGTTACGCAAATGGGAAGCGAGTCGATCAAGGATGGACATTGCTTCTTCACGGCTCAACGCGGTATGCGCTCCCGATGTGTACTGAGGAAGTGTCTCGGTCATAAGAAAAGATTACTCCCCTCGATGGTCAAGTGTTTAGTTTGTCCGGATGCCGTCATGCAGGTGCTGGCTCTCATTGATTGAGTGCACTCGACGAATATCTCCCTTAATCCACACCCGGCTCAGCGAACAGTGTGATGGAAGGAAAAACATGTCTTCTTCGATCCCCAAGATCTCACTAATGACTGCATTGATGACACCACCGTGGCTCACCAAAACAATGTGCTGTCCTTCGTAGTCTGCAATCAATTTTTTGACGGCTCCCATGATGCGGGCGCGAAACTCTGCTGAACCTTCACCAAAAAACATGTGGTCCCACATGACCTGGCGATAAAAGGCCTGCTCACGCGCGGCCCATTCCTCGGGGTCTACGAGAGTTTGCGGGTTAACCCCTGGTTCGAGATCGCGGTAAGACGCAATCTCTACAAACTCAGGACGCACTTCTGGGGTGAGCCCGAGCGGAAACGCAATTATCTCTGCCGTTTCCATGGCCCGATGCATTGAACTGCACACCACAACATCAACTTCCTGCTCGGTCAGCACACCTGCAAGTGCAGCTGCCTGTACCCGACCCAGATCACTCAACTTTGGGTCATCCCACGCGGTGTGGTCAAACTCTTCTTCGGTCGGGAACACCTGCTGGGCATGGCGAACCAACGTCAGTCGGGTAACACCTTCGGCAAGGAGAAGGAACGGGATCCGAACAGAAAACGGTGGCTCAGGTGACAGCGGAGGAAGAACTATCTTCATACGGACTCGGGCCCAGCTGACTCCAACACCTTCACGGTGCCCGTGGATCCATCGAGTTCAACCAGCGTGCCACTGGGCAGTGATGTACTCGCACCTGCCAGTGAGACAACACAGGGAACTCCCAGTTCCCGGCTGACAATCACCGCGTGGCTGGCTTGGGCACCGATTTCACAGATCACGGCACTGGCGATCATGAACAGCGGAACCCACGAAGGGTCGGTGGTGGTGCAGACAAGAATTTCACCGGGCTCCAATGAGTCAGCGTCGGCGAGGTCCAAGATCACCCGAGTGCGAGCGGTCACCGCTCCTTGTGAACCGGGAATGCCTTTCATCTGCGTTCCCGCGGCGGCGCCGACGCCTTCGGCGACCCGACGGCGCTTGGGCCATTCACTAATCGGGGGAATCGGACGGTCGCGAATCACCAAGTAGGGCGGATCGAGTTCAGCGAGGGTTAACCACTGCGCATGCCGTGCTGCCGTTATTTCGGTGAAGGGTGCTGGATCTGCAATAAATGAATCAAGTTCACTTTCCAACACTTGGAATACATGCATCGGGTCACCTAGATGACCTGCCGCGTGCATCCGGCGGCCAAGCTCACGGAAAGCGAGTTTAGGTTCCTGCATCAACATGACGGTTGCGTTTTTGCCGGCCTCGCGAAGTCGATATGCGGACTGACCCGAAGCAATTCCTGCAGCCAACAGCCCTGCCGTGGCTTCATCGCCAGCGACAGCGGCAGTGAGTTCCTCAACCGCAGCAAGACGGCGCTTGGCTGACTCGGCAGCCCGCAGTGTCGGGGACATTGCGTCTTCCTGTCGGCGAACACGATCAATCATTTGGTAGGCCAGCGTCGGGTTAATCAACCACGTCTGCGCACTGATTTCCCATTCGTTGACACCACGATGCCCAAACATGACAATCAAATCATCAAATTCTGAATTGAACTTGGCGGCGGCCGGTTCGGAACTAAGGCGTTCGGCGAGGCCGTCCATTCCAGCGTCGAAGGCAGCTGTTAGTTGTGCTGATCCGCGAACAAGACGGGAGAGATCCCAGACCCGCTCGGGCATTCCCGCTGAGGCGACGTCACCCAATGCGCCAAAGATTTGAATTGCTAATTCGGATTTACCGACCGCATCAGCGATCCCTTGCACAATTTGTGGTCCCACCGTTGCTCCGATAACAACCTGTGCGTACGCATCCCAACCTGGTCGTTGCCAACGGGCCGAGGTGCGTCCGTACTCGACAAGAGCTGCATCCGAAATGGTTGCAAGGTCGGGTCGACTGGCACGCCACTTCGCGGCATCGTCCAAATATTTCGCAGCTAGTGCTTCCTGGGCCCCACCCAGAATTGCGCCAAAGGACTCACCCAACTTCGCCGAGCATGCTTCATTGTCATCACGCGGATCATGAACATATGGTGGAACCGTTGAGTTTTGCCCAAAGAAAGAAATATCAATTGCATCAGGTGTCGCGCCCGGCATGCGATGACCGAACACCCGACCGAGTGAAACCTGGTTGTAGAAATAACCGCCCCATGATCCATACGTTTCTGGTTGCGTCCACAAAAACTCATCGGGTTCAAAAGTGCCGAGTGCGATCCAGGCATCCGCTGTACCCGGTGCCATCCCTTGTTCCCACGTCAGCGTCCAGTTCAACGGAGTGAATGGTTCCGGGCCAACTTCGTCGGCATTTGCCCGCGTGTAAATAGGGAAACGCTCGCTGGGCTCAGTGTCAGCAATCCAAGTTTTCATCGTGCCTCCAAAAATTAGGTAATAAATAAAACAGGTTCAGTCACGTTCAGGATGCGCCCGAGATGACCTCGCGGTCACCCTCTTTCCACAGCCGATCCAACCGGCGGTAATCGATCCGCCAACCTTCGGGGGTACGAATAACACGGTCGGCATATTCGCCACCCAAAGCGTAGTGCTTCACCGGACCGGGTGTTGATTCCCTAATGTGCTGGGAAATCAAATACGTCTTCACTTCGGCCTGGTCACCGTCGAGCTCAATGAGACTTTTTCCAATCAGGTGCTGGGTTGAGTCCAATCCGGTCAGGGTGCCTTCAATCATTGCTCGGATCTGCGGGGCCCCCGTTGGGCAGCCAAGGCTTCCCCCGTCAAAAGTGGCATCGGGGGTAAACAGGGTCTCGAGCGTGTCAAAGTCCTTGGAGTCAATTGCCCGCGCATAACGAACAAGCAGTTCCTCGATCTCAATGCGATCTACTATTTGCGCAAGATTCATGGTCATAACGAGGAAAATAGACCGTGGCTTCACATTATGCAAGGACTTCCAATAAAGTCCGCTCCAGACGACAAACACTTTCTGCAACCAAGGAGCATCCCATGACCGAAAAGGCAAAGAACTGGGAAGACGTTAAGTCCTATTCCCTCGATGAGGCAGACGAGCTGGAAATGTTCGATGCTCAAATTGAATGCACCTTGATCTGGGCCGGTAAAGAAGGGTGGCCCATGGGAGTGATCGTGAATTACATTCACCGTGATGGCCGCTTCTGGTTGACCGCCAGCGAAGAGCGTCCGCGGGTTAACTCGATCCGCAAAGACCCACGAGTCAGCATCGCCATCACTTCAAAAGGTTCGCGAGTTATTGAGCGCCGCTCATTAACCTACAAGTGCCGCGCGATCGTTCACACGGATCGCGAAACCCTCGATTGGGTGCTTCCCGAATTTGCAAACGCCATGCGTCCGGGTGAACCAGAAAAGGCCGAAGCTTTCCGCCAGATGATCGACTCCCCTGGACGCGTTGTCTTTGAATTGATTCCAGAAACTCGCATTGGATTCGACAGCGCCAAGATGTGGAAAGCCTCCGAAGACGCTCGTCCAAGTGATTCACCCTCCGCACCTACTCACTAGCTAACACTCTCTCTAACACCCACTTGCTGAAAGGAACACCATGCGCTTTGAAAACAAAGTACTTTTTGTCACCGGAGGCTCAAGCGGCATCGGTCGCGCCACTGCCGAGCGGGTAGTAGCCGAGGGTGGGCGTGCCGCATTGGTCGACCTTGACCTCGCGAAAGCTCAGGCTGTCGCCGCAGAAATTGGTGGCGGTTGCATCGGTTTGGAAGCAAATGTTGCCGACGAAGCACAAGTAAAGGCTGCCGTCGAAGCAACAGTTGCAGCACTCGGTGGAATTGACCTGGTTCTGGCAGGCGCGGGCCACGCCGAGTTCGGTCCACTCGCAGAGTGGGACATGGCTCGCTTCAACAAGATGATGGAAGTTCACGTTGGTGGCACTTTCAATGTGTGCAAGTACACGACTCCTGTTATGAAAGCACGGGGCGGCGGCTCAATCGTCACAATCGCATCTGTTGCTGCATTCAAGGCCAACAACAACAATGTTCCCTACGGCGCGGCCAAAGCTGCAATCGCTGGACTCACTCGCCAGTTCACCCTTGAAGCGCTCCCGGAAGTTCGCATCAACTGCATTGCACCCGGTCGCACGATCACTGGGATGACTACTCCACTCATGTTGGCCCGCGGTGGCGACATGGAAAAAGGTGAAGAAGTATTTGGCGCAGCGGTTCCCATGAAGCGCATGGCCAGGGCCAGTGAGCTGGCAGCCGTAATTTGCTTCTTCCTCAGCGACGAAGCTTCCTTCATTACGGGACAGACTCTGCTCGTGGATGGCGGGGAGACCCTCGGATAACGAGAATTCCACACCGAATTCTCACAATTCGTGCAATACTCCGCACACTAAATTCACAGAGTTGAATTCACAGGACTATCGGAGGAAACATGCCGCAGCACGAGAACATTGACCCGCAATCGCTGGAACCATTGGTAGCGCTCTACTCGGCGCTTCCCGGCGGTTTCAACGCCATCCCCGACATCAATGCACGCCGCGCAACCCTCAACGGCATGTTGGAAGCGATGACGGCGGATCTGCCTCCCAATGAAAACGTGCTCCTTGAAGACCGGGTTATTCCTGGGCCCGCAGGTAACCCCGACCTCCCGGTGCGGATCTACCGTCCAGCTAAGTCGAGTGGCCCACTGCCGGGCATTCTCTTCATACATGGTGGCGGGATGGTGATGGGAACCCTGGACACCGATCACCTCACCGCGGTCATGCTGTGCGAAACAATCGGAGCGCTCATTGTTTCCGTTGACTATCGACTCGCCCCCGAACATCCTGCTCCAGCTGCAATCGACGACTGCTATGCGGCCCTGCAATGGATGACCGCGAATGCCAGTGAACTTGGTTACGGACCTGTGGATCGGCTTGCCATTTATGGCGGAAGCGCCGGTGGCGGTCTGACAATCGCAACGGCTCTGGTTTCACGTGATCGTGGCGGACCCTCAATTGGTTTCTTGATGGCTCCATATCCGATGATCGATGACCGCAATGTGACAGATTCGAGTCAGGCAATCCTCGATATCGGTATCTGGGATCGCTCGGGCAATATCGAAGCCTGGGAGTGGTACCTCGGCGGCAATTCTGCTGACCAATACTCGGCCCCCACTCGGGCGAGTGACCTCACCGGACTACCACCAACATTTATCGATGTTGGCGACCAAGACATGTTCATGGACGAGGACCTGGAATTCGCAGGCCGACTGAAAGATGCACAGGTACCGGTTGAACTACATGTTTACCCCGGCGCCTACCACGCGTCTGAAGTGTTCGCTCCCGCCGCTGAACTCAGCCAGCGAATCTGGGCCGCGCGCATTGCCGCATTAAAAACTGCCCTGGCCTAACATTTTTTGACGGCCGCTGAGCCGTCGTGTTGTTAGTTCAGATTAGTTCAACATGGTTTCGCGCAACTGGGTAATTTCGCTGGCGTCTAATCCTTTTGCGCGAGCCCATTGCTCGGCGCTGCCATAGGTCTGTGTCATGGTTTCAAGAAATGTGCGCATGGTCTCCGGCTCGGAAGCAAAGATCCAATCAGGGGCACCGGCCAAACCATTGTCTTGGTACACCTGTGCGCCACGAATTCGCTCGATGATCGGTGCCATGTTGGCACTGGTGACGTGATAGTCGGCAACAATGTTTTCGTGCGCTACACCGAGAATGTCGAGAAGCATTGCGATAACAATGCCGGTGCGGTCCTTTCCCGCAGAACAGTGAACCACCACCGGGCGGTTCTCTGGGTCTGCTATCAAGCGCAGAACGTCAACGATCGAGGAAGCATTTTTTTTCAGCTGTCGCAGATAGTCGTCAACCAAATTGTCGGTACCACCCGCCGCAATTTGCTCGGGGGTGATGCCTGACTGGGGAATCATGGGGAAATGAACCAGGCGTGCAGATTCATGTTCGATTACGTAACCCTCGTGATCTACTTCCATGACCATGCGTAAGTCAACAACAACTGATGGAGCGATTACGTTAGACAAGTCCAACTGCCCCTGCTCGGTTAGCTTTCTCGGGTTATCACTGCGGATTACCTGACGCGATCGGATCACTCGGCCGTCGAGCGTCGGTAGTCCCCCAAGATCGCGAACATTATCCAGGCCATCAATTCGTAGTTCTTCAGCCCGAGACTCACTCATTGGTGTACACCTGCAACTCGGTGAGCCGATGCCAACATTTTGCGGGCCAAGGCAACGGGATCAACTGGATCGGATTGACCCTTTAACGGCGACTCAACGGTAAGGATTGTTTCTTTGGGGAGCGCCGCAATGAACTCGCGAACCGGGAGATC
>CAMAVT010000025.1 GCA_945861775.1 Bifidobacterium breve | reverse complement strand
GTTGGCGTTGGAGTTGGAGTTGAAGCAACAGACACCGCGCCCATGGTCGAAGGACTCGTCCGAGTAACGCCACGCTGGTCAATCGTCGGGGTCGTTGAATCCGGGTCCGCTGCACCAATGACCGGACTACCCGTACCCGGCAACATCGTCAACGTCGCCCCACCGTTATCAGCCAACACACCAAGATTCAATGACGCCGTGGTCGCGAAGATCAATGAAGGGGCGGTGTTGTTTGCCAGTGCACTCGAACTGGTGAAGAACGAAAAAGTTGCCAAACTGCCTGCCGGGCTACTCAGCGCAAGCCCGGTCTCATTAAAGATTGAGTTCGCCACCGTGTAAGTGCCCAAAGCTATGGTCATTCCCGGGATGATTGCCGCTCCCGAGGATATGTTGCCCGAGAATGTGGTGAAGTTCGCAGTGACATTACCCATTGCAAAAATTCCAGCGGCATAAGGAGCCGAGTTCCCAGTGAGGGTGCCGTTGGTCAGGGTAACCGTCGACGCCATGCTGTAGATCGCTCCTCCTAAATAAGTCGCGTTATTCTGCGAAAGAGTCGTGGCGGTTGCAGTGACGGTTTGACCGGCTACCCCGGCTCCGGAGAACGCCGAGTTCCCCGTGATCGTGCTGTTGGTCAAGGTAACCGTCGTCGTCTTGCTGTAGATCGCACCTCCCTTTCCGGAAGCCGTGTTTCCGGAGAAGGTTGAGGACGACGCATTCACTTCCTGGCTTGCGTAGATCGCACCTCCCTTTCGGGCAACTGAGCCAGTTTCGTTATCGGTAAACGTGGAGTTTGTGACGTCAATTCCATCATTCCACACAAAAACAGCCCCACCATTTGTACCACCGATGTTGGAAGTGAAGGTCGAGTTTGTAATGCCAACCTGACCGTCCGCCGCATATACGGCCCCACCAGAGTAAGACGATCGGTTGGTCGTGAAGGTCGTGCCCGTGATGTCAACCGTAGCCCGCTTGCTATATACAGCCCCGCCGTATTCTCCACTGTTGGTCGTAAAACTCGAGTTTGTGATGCCAAGACTGACGGGAAGGAGACTAGTCCCTATAACCGCCACCGCACCTCCTTTTCCAAACACAGTGGTGTTAGACGTGAACGTTACGTCCGAGATGGCGACATTCGAACCATAGGCGTACACGGCTACGCCCTTACCAGCACCTGTAGTTCTACCCCCTGTGAGGGTGAGTCCACTGATAACCAGACTTTGACCGGTCGCGGCGGGAGTAAATCGAATGCCGGATTTACTGTTGAGGTTCACCGTCAGCGTTCGAACGCTGGAGCCGGGACCGATGATGGTCAATGAAGAACTTGTCACCGCCGGGAGATCCGATGCGAGCGTGATCGTGGTAACACTGGGGGCGAAGTTGATGGTGGAGCAGTCGTCACCGTCCAGGGCATGCGCTGCAAGCGCTTCACGCAGTGAACCAGCACCATCATCATTTGAACTGGTGACGGTGCAGACCGCAGCCGCGTAGGCCCGCGGTATCCGAGGATTACCCAGATACCCGCCCAGCAGCCCCGTAGTGGCAACCAAAGACATACCCGCCAAACCACCGATGCGCCTACGCGAAAGACGACGTGCCGCCCGGTTCATGACCTGCTCCTGCGATGAGTTCTCCACGTCCGCCTCCGTTTCGATTGCGCGTTAACCACGGAAACTTATGAAAGATTCGGAATACCCGCTCCGAAGGGCTACACGTGTATACACATCTATATACACGTGTATCACGAGACACCTGACACGCAATCGCGATGACGAAGCCCTAGAGCTGTTACGGCGTATCGGTAAACACTCGAACTGTCGGAAGACCGTGACTCTCGTGGTCCGTCCATGTCAACGAAGAGAGCACCGACCTCACACCAGCGGCCGGCCTGCCAGGTGACCTACGGCTTAGTGCTCTTCTTCGCCGTGACCTTTACTTTCACGTAGTACGCCTTGCCCTCAGCTGTGCTCAACCGGATCGTGTACACACCGGGACGGGTTGCCTTAAACGCAGGAACTTTCACCCGACCAGTAGCCGTGCTTCGCGTCGTACCCATCGACACAAACGATGATTTCGCGCGAAGTCGCGAAGTCGTAGTTTGCGACCCACTTCTAAGAACACGAAGGAACGCAAAAATCGGTCGGTTCGGCGGTAAACCACCCACCACCGGGGCAACAGCTGCACCGGCAGGAACACTCACCTCAGGTGCATTCGCAACTGTTGTTGATGCTGGCGCGCTCACCTCAACAACCTGAGCATTGCCGCGCTCAGCAACCGGGAGTAATGACACACCATCATTCGCCAACACAACCGGTGTAACAACCACCGGCCGAGTCACCACCGGAACCACAACAGGAACCACAACCGGAGTAACCGAGGTGGTCGGAGTCGGTGTCGGCGTTGGAGTCGCAGTAGGAGTTGGATCAGGATCCGGTGCAGGGGCAGGAGCTGGCGCCGGGGCCGGTGCTGACGCCACATGCACTGCGCCCATGGTCGAAGGACTCGTCCGAGTAACACCACGCTGATCAACCGTCGGGATCCTTGAATCCCGATCCGCTGCGCCAATCACCGGACTACCCGCACCCGGCAACATCGTCGCAGTTGGTCCACCATTGTCAATCGTCAGAGGGCCTAGATTCAATGACGCCGTGGTCCCGAAGATCAATCCAGTGCCGGTGTCGTCTGCCAGTGCATCGGCACTGGTGAAGAACGAAAAAGTTGCCGCACTGCCGGTGGCTCCGAGGAGCGCCCGCCCAGTCTCATTGAAGATTGAGTTCGCCACCGTGTAGGTGCCCTGCGCCGCGTTCTTTGTCAAGGTTGAGGGCCCCGAAGATATGTTGCCCGAGAAAGTGGTGAAGTTCGCAGTGAAACTGCCGACTGAGTACACTCCAGGAACCCCGTACGCCAAGTTCCCAGTGAGGGTGCTATCAGTCAGGCTAATGCCACCCAGGGAGATAGCTGCTCCTCCAAGGTAAGTCGCTTGGTTCTGCGAGAAAGTGGTGGACGTTGCAGTGAGGGTGCCGGCGGATACTCCACCTCCGAGGAACGCCGAGTTCCCCGTCACCGTGCTGTTGTTCAGCGCGACCACACCTGAAGACTGAATTGCTCCTCCTCCAAGGCAGAACAAGCTTGAGCAACTCGACGTGTTTTCGGTAAAGGTGGTTGAGGTTGCCGTGACGGTTCCGGCGGATACTCCGCCTCCCATGAAGGCCGTGTTCCCCGTGAGCGTGCTGTTGTTTAGCGTGAGCGCACCTGAAGATTTGATTGCTCCTCCATAGCCACTTGCCGTGTTTCCGGAAAAGGTTGAGGACGAGACATTTATGTCGCCACCGTAGACGTTGACCGCGCCTCCATCGTTGCTATCCCCGGCGGAATTCAGAGTGAACGTGGACTCTGTAATGTTTGACAGTTCGACATCCTTCACATACACAGCACCGCCACCGTAAATACTGGTGTTCGATGTGAAAGTCGAGTTCGTGATGTTAAGTTCAAAGCCGTAAGCAGTTCTCCCTACCAACGCCACAGCCCCGCCGGCAGCGTTACTGGCGTTGGACGTAAACACTACATCCGAGATAGAGACATTATTTTGGTACGAGTAGACGGCGCTGCCCCGGCCAGTTGTAAGTCCATTTGTAAGTCCATCCCTGATTGTGAGTCCGCTGATCGCCAAGGTTTGGCCTTCCAGGAGCGGGTCTCTAAACATGCGAATCCCGGAGAAGTCGTTTAGGTCCAACGTGAGCGTTCGATCGCTGGAGCCGGGACCGGTAATGGTCAATGAGGAACTTGTCACCGCCGGAAGATTCGATGCGAGCGTGATCGTAGTAACACTGGGGGCGAAGTTGATGGTGGAGCAGTTGGCATCGTTCGCGTGGTGATTAAGAAGCGCTTCGCGCAGTGAGCCGGCAGGCACCGGTTGACCGGCAGCACTATCAGCCGACGTGGTCACGGTGCAGGTCGGAGTCGGAGTCGCAACCGCATAGGCCCGCGGTATCCGAGGATTACCCAGATACCCACCCAGTAGCCCCGTGGTGGCAACCAACGACATACCCGCCAAGCCACCGAGGCGCCTGCGCGAAGCACGACGTGCTGCCCGGTTCATGCCCTGCTCCTGCGATGAAATCTCCACGGCTAACCCCTCACTAGAATTAATGTTTTAATTCTAATTGGGGCGCAGCCAGACTGCAAATGGATGCTCGCTCCAGCGTTTCGCTGGATCCGCTATTCGAGCTGCGGCTGGGTAACGATGTCCTTCAGCGTTTCATCGGAGAGGACGAAGGCGTTGATCGTGAGCTCGCCCGGATCAATGATCGTGGGCCACGTGGCAGGCAAGACCGCCACTTCGAAGATTTCTTGCACGACGCCATCGAATTTAAGGAACCCGGCGATCTCACCGTTGCGGGTGTCGACCATCCACACGCCGCAGTTACGTTCGGCTGCCTGGGAAGTGATGGGTAGCGAGGAAAACACGGATTCACGGACCTGCGACAAACCAACGAGCGCATAAGGGCCGATGAAACTCAACCCACGCGTGAATCCCGGAAGCGTCGCAACGAGAGTCAGGGCACCTGTGACGATATCAACCGTTGACAGCGTGCCCTTGCCTGATTCGAGCACCCACAGTCGTCCGTCATACCACCGAGGCGAGTGGGGCATCGCTAAACCAGACGCGATGATCTGATCGGTGGTGATATCCACGATCACACCCGAGGTTCCTTTAAGTTCGCGCCACCCAACAGCGACATCCGTTTGGGAGAGGGCGCTGACATAGCGGGGTTGTCCGTCGACCATCGCTAATCCATTGACGTGGCAACGGTCCTCTGCGGCAAGACCGGTGATCCACGACGGTCGCCAGATGGGAGTAAATGAATAATCGATGTCTTGACGGCACAGACACGAGAAACGCGTGTTGATGAAATACAGCGTGCCATCAGATCCATAGGCCATGTCATGGATAGCGACGTCACCGGTGAAGATGATGGAGCGCGGCGCGTACGCCACATCGACGGGTTTTGGGGAGGGAACCTGCGCGGCCATACCGGAGTTTGCGGTGAAGGTGAGGATCGCATCCGCAGAACCAATTGCTAAGCGCGCGCCAGCAACGGCTACACCCATTGGCCTTTCAACGTGTTTGAACTCGGTGTTGACCTTTCCTTCATCGGCGCGAGCAAAGATCACGTGACCCGATTTGTAGGTCGTGATCACCAGCGATGCTCTGGCCTGCTCGAGCAGTTGACCCATCGTGGAGGTGTGAGAGGAGGAGAACGGAGTTCCTTCACTCGCGATCGTGCGCACATCGGATTCTGGTTTCTCCGGTGCCTCAAGTTCGGGCCACGGAGTCCCCGGGCGTTGTGATTCGATCACTTCCCGGTACCGATCAACCGTCGGTTGGATTACCGGCATTGCAACGGACAACTCTGCCCAGTTGCGTTGCCACTTCCCCATTTCCGGTGCGGTGACAACACTGCCGGTCAGTGGAAGTGGATCAGGGATCTCCCCCGACCAATTAATACCAAGCGCCTGAGTGAGCGTTGCGATCTCCTCCTCCGGATTCTCCGTCAAGTTCTCGTACGAGCACACGGTCCATCGGCTTGGATCTAGGGAAGCGAGTGAGTCCAAAATGTCATTAGTGATTCCCGCCCACTGCGTGGCGCACACCTGAGCCGGCGGCGCACCGATCAACTCACGCCAGCCCTCGATCAATGGAAATGCCCACGGCTCCCCCCACCATTGCGGCAGATCAGGGATCGAAGCGAATCTCTCGGTCCGCCACGCGTCCACCATGGAACTGATAGTTGGAACGGGTCGGCGTGCAACAAGGACAAACTTCGCGTTTGGCAATGCGGTCGCCAGAAGCTCTACCCGCACGGACAGGCGTGGGTTCCAGTCGACAACGTATTGCGCATCGGCTGGTGCGATTTCTTCGGCGGCTTGTCGCACGGCATCGAGCACCCGCGGTGTTGCATCGACAGCACCGAGATGATGCGAGGTGAATTCGCGTGAGTCTGCACCAAGATCGGCGACCGAATCCTCGAGCTGACCGGCACTTAGCGCACTCGTTCCCCAACCGTTACCGCTTTTCAGTAACGCAGCTAATAGGCCCGCGCCACTTCGCGGGGCGCCTAGCAAGATGATTTCGCTCACTTTGTCGGCTGAGGGATGCCGAGACCCACCTCACCTGCCCACTTCGACATAGGGAACTTGCCTGAGTAATCAATCGCGATCTGCGCTGTTTGCGCGTTCATTGAATGGGACGTGCCCGTGTTAAACATTGGTGGATCCTAAAGGCAGCACTTCACCTTTGTAAACGGCGCACCATCAAACTCGATGATCAAGACAACGGATTCACGACAATTGATGCAAGACTGGGCACGTGCTCAGAACAATCGCTCGCTGTGCTTTAGGTCTGTTTCTTCTCTTCGCTTCGTTCGGGCACTTTTTTTCGGCCGATGAATTCCTGGCCCAAGTACCACCATGGATGCCTGCACCAGAACTTGTTGTTCTGCTCTCCGGAGTGGTTGAACTCGTGCTCGGGTGCGCACTCATCTTTTCCCCAAAAAGATGGATACCCATTGTTGGATGGGTAACAGCAGCATTCTTCTTCGTGATTTTTCCGGGAAACCTGTGGCAATATTTCGAAGGCAGGGACGCTTTCGGGCTCGACTCTGACACAGCTCGACTCGTGCGATTGCTTTTTCAGCCTCTCCTTATCGTTTGGGCCCTATGGGCCACCAGAGCCTTCACCACTTTGCGCAAGCAAACACCTATTAATACGTGAAGAGATGAAATCGTGGGCTAAGCCGGTCAACTCGGTGATCGCGCCCCTTGCAATACTTACGCCTTGACACTCCGCCCGTGAGGGCATGCGCCCGTAGCTCAATGGATAGAGCAATCGGTTTCTACCCGGTCGGTTGGGGGTTCGAGTCCCTCCGGGCGCACTTTTGGAAAACAGACTCCACGTATTGCAAGACTTCGGCAATGCTTTGACACCTACGGTATTCCTTCTTCCTCGGATAAAGCTGCACTTACAGCCCCTCGACCTACCGGTCTAAAAGCAATGAATATCTCGACAAGTGGAGTCGATTCGAGCCCGACCCGCCCCACCGTTATAAACATTGGGTTGTTTCGGCTGATGCTTGACACTTTCTCTCATGATTGTGGAGTTGAGTGTTATGGAGCAGCGTTGTCAGACTCTGTCTTTGGTTATCCTGGATGGCGAGTCTGTTGTGGAGGTGGCGCTAAGGTTTGGGGTTTTGCGTCAGACGATTCATTCTCCTAGGAACTGCTACTGTTTCAGCACCAGCTGAAGGCTGGGAAAACTATAGGAGAATTCATGAAGTTACGTCGCACTGCAATAAGCACATTCGTATCCATAGCCCTTGTTACTCTCACAGCTGTCGGTGGAAGCAGCGGTGCGACAGCTGCTTCATCGGATAAGCCCAAAACGCTCACTACCTATACGACAAATGACAGTGTAATTGTCGTTAATCCAGATGGTGCAGGATTAGATCATGGCGACATGGTTCTTCGAAAGGGAAACATTTCTCTGACTCGAGGTGGAAAGGTCATTGGAGTTTCATACACACAGGCGGAAATCATTTATACCGATCAGACAAATGCTACAGATGTGCGTAAACTTTCGATCCAAGCGGTTTACCCCAAAGGGAAAGTTTTTTACGTGGGCTTAGCAGAAGTCAAATTGGGTGAACTCGTTGGTCCTGGGTTTAAACTTGAATTCACAATCGTGGGTGGAACTGGAATCTACGCAGGTATTCAAGGCACAGTTGTCTCCACCCTTTTATCCGACGGCGTGACGACCAAGTCCAAGTCGACCTACACACTTAAATAGGTTTTAAACATTGGTCCTGACGTTTGACTCCACCGGCGGTGATCTCTCGGGATCGTATCTCCAGCAGAACCCGAGAGACCGTCGGCGGAGTCCGGCTAGCATTCGAACTGGTCGGCGTGCACGAATTTTTCCGCCAGGTCGTGTGGTCACTCGATTGGTGGAGTCGGTTGAAGCGCCTTGGGCGGAAGTGCTTAAACCTTTTCTTCGGCTGTCGAGATTACGAGCAGCGCCCCCTGTTAATCCCTTGCGTTGGACTCCACATCTCTCGTATAAGAACTACTTTTATGTAATGGGGACTAGCTGATCTCACATCAGAGTTGATGTAGAGAGGATCTCCTGTATGCGGATCTCATTGCAATGATGGATTTCACCAAGTATCAAGTTGAACTTCCATACATTGTTAGCACTGCACGAGAACACAAGACGGCGTTTCCCAGTGGATTATGAGGGAAGCCTGACGCAGTTGCCACCAGTTCATGATTCGGTTCATCTTCATGGCCTAAGCCAAGGCCAAACACCCCAAAGAGACCTATAAGAATGTCTCGCGACACCCTATAAATATGTCGTGAAACAGGGCACCTCCGGGCGCACTTTCACGAGGGATTCCCATGGCATAGGTTTGCCTCATGGCTCTCCCCTTCTCGGAATTAAGCGCAGCAGTTGCTACCCGAGTCGTGACTTTGCTCCCTGATTGGCTAGATCCTCAAGTAATTCTGACGAGCGCTGGCGACATCGCCTTCTGGGTTGTGGTGGGCATCATCTTTGCTGAGTGCGGACTCCTTATTGGGTTCTTCTTGCCCGGTGACTCCCTACTTTTTGCGACCGGCCTGTTCATCGCCAACGGTTACATCTCAATGAATATTTGGCTGGCGGCCGTGATACTCACGATTGCAGCATTGGCTGGCAATCTTGTCGGTTACTGGATCGGATACAAGGTGGGGCCGCCGCTGTTTAGCCGACCGAACTCCCGACTTTTCAAGCAGGCATATGTTGACCACACGGAAACGTTCTTCAAACGCTACGGCGGCAGAGCGATCATTATCGCCAGGTTCACCCCGATCGTGCGAACCTTCATCACAGCTATGGCCGGCGTTGGCCGAATGGATTTTCGAGCGTACGCACTTTTTAGCGGCATCGGCGCGATCTTGTGGGCGGGAGCTATCACCATTGTTGGTTACTTCCTCGGAACCGTTCCATGGGTTAAGAACAACTTCGAACTCGTACTCATAGGCCTGGTTGTTGTTAGTCTTCTTCCCATTGTTTGGGAGTTTGTGAAACACCGACGTCAAACATCCACGCAATAACAGCTACTAGAAAATCCACAAAATGAACGTGGGTGCCCAAGACGGCAGGGCAGTACTTAGCAGTACTTATGCGTCTAAACACAGCCCGTCAGGACACACGCCCGTGGCTCAATCGATAGAGCATTCGAAATGCGGGGATGGTGCTGTAAATGCGAAAGCGAGTCACAATAATCGCTCTTAGCCGAGGATAAGCCGATTCATTGAGTCAATGAACACCTCAACACTGTCGGGCTGAACAGCACCCTCGACAAGGAGGGTGGCCATGCCGTGGGCTGACGCCCAAACCACCATGTCGAGGTCTTGACGAATACCAGGTTTCAATAACTGCCAGCGGTCGAGCTCGTCCAGAGCGGTCGTGAGCTTGTTGTAGGGACCAGTGTCTTCGGGGGCCATCTCCTTGACCGCGCAAATTGGACCAAACGTCAATTGGAAGAGGTGCGTTTCATCGATCGCGAAAGCCAGGTAGGCCCGACCAAGTCCTGAAAAGCGAGCGCGGGCGGCATCTGGGTTATCCGCTGGGTGGGCGGCCAACACCCTGGCCATCCGCTCGTCGAGGGCAGCGAGTCCACAGGCACCAACGGCTCGCAGCAGATCGTCCTTGTCCGCGAAGTGGTTGTAAGCGGCGCTGGGCGAAACCTCTAGTACTTGGGCGATTGATCGCAAGGAGACGTGATCGGCCCCCTGGGTCCGGACGCTAGCCAGCGCCTGATCGACCATCGCCTCGGCGAGGGCCCCATGGTGATACGTACGACTCATCATGCTCCCAATGTTGACATTGATCATATTCTATGCCAAGGTCTGAATATGAACAGTGTTCAGACTAACACCGCCAGCGACCGGATCCCCCTGTTTCAACGTTTAGGTGCGTGGGTCGCCCGCCACCGGTGGCCAGTGTTGATCAGTTACTTGGTGCTGCTGGTGGTCGTTGGAGTCTTTGGTGTCCGCGTGTTTGCCGCGATGGAGTCCGAGGGATTCAGCGATCCTGCCAGTGATTCATCACGGGCAGCTGCAATCTTGGCCGACGAATTTGGCACCGAAGATCCGCTCATTATCTTGGCAATCGAAACCCCAACGAGCCCAGATCAGAGTTCCGCCGAAGCAATTGCACTCCTTGATGAAATCGCCTCTGTCGAAGGTGTCGATGAAGTTGTCTCTTATTGGTCGACTGGTGGTGCTGAATCATTTTTGGGAGCCAACGGAAAAACCGCACAGGCTCTCGTCTTCGCCAAAAGTGTTGATGCCGAAACTGTGACAACAGAAATCGTGGACACCTTCACCGGCGAGCAAGGAGAGTTAGTTGTCTATGCGTTCGGTGGCGAGGTTATTGGCAACGCCTTCACCCAACAGATTTCACGAGACTTAGCTGTTGCTGAGTCCATTGCCATTCCGATCACCGCATTGCTGTTGATTTTCGTTTTCGGCTCGGTCGTTGCGGCCGGACTCCCGTTCCTCGTTGCTGGAGGAACAATCCTGGGCAGCTTTCTTGTGCTGTTCATCATTTCGCGCTTTACCGAGGTCTCTATCTTTTCACTAAATCTCGTCACCGGACTTGGTCTCGCTCTCGGAATTGACTATGCATTGCTCATCATTAATCGATTTAGAGAGGAATTGCGCGCTCGCGAATCCGTTCCCGAGGCTGTCGCAATAACCGTCAGCACCGCAGGGCGCACCGTCTTCGTCTCTGGGGCTGCTGTTGCTGTAGCACTCGCCTCACTTCTGATTTTCCCGCAATACTTCCTGAAATCCTTTGCATACGCCGGAATCGCTGTCAGTGTGCTTGCGGTAATTGGCGCGCTCACTGCGATTCCCGCACTGCTCGCAATCCTGGGCAAGAACGTGAATCGATTAAAGGTTCGACGCGGTGATCTGACACCGAAAGATGATGGCGCCTGGGCGAGCATTGCCCGATTCGTCATGCGTTACCCCTGGCCGGTGCTCTTGGGCACGATTGCCCTTTTACTCGTGATGGCCGCACCCGCGCTAGGCGCAGTCCTCGGCCAGGTCGACGAACGAGCACTCCCCGCGGACAATCCAGCAGCACAAGCAGGGCAAGTGTTACGCGAGGAGTTCCCCGGCAATGATGCGTCTCCGTACGACATCGTGCTGCGCCAACCGGGAACACCCGAGCAGGTTAAGGCGTTTGCGCAAGAACTCTCGCTGATCCCCGAAATCGACCGCGTCACAACTGCCGAAAGCATTGTCATCGACGGAGCGGTCGTTGCCCCAAACCCCAATGCTGAAACATGGTCAACCTCGGATGCAACCCGCATGGAAGCGGTCAGCAATGTGCGACCCATTGACCCTGCAGGTGAAGCACTCGTAGCCCAGATCCGCGGGCTCGAAGCACCCGCGGATGAAGTCCTCGTCGGTGGCCTGGCTGCAGAGTGGGCCGATGCAACAAACAGTGTGTTGGATCGGGTGTGGATCGTGGCCCTGTGGCTCGCGATCGCCACCCTGGTGATCCTGTTCCTCTTTACCGGCAGCGTGCTTATTCCGATTAAAGCAATTGTGCTCAATGTGCTCAGTCTCGCGGCCACCCTCGGTGCACTCGTATGGGTGTTCCAAGGGGGCCACCTCACTTGGCTCACCGGCGAATACACAGCGACCGGCACGATCGACATCTCAACCCTGGCATTAATCGCGGTGATCGCGTTCGCGCTTTCGATGGACTACGAAGTGTTCATGCTCTCCCGCATCAAGGAAGAGCATGACGCCGGCAAGAGCACCACCGATGCTGTTGCCCTTGGCCTGCAGCGCACCGGACGCATCGTGACCGCGGCTGCACTTCTCATTGCGATTGTCTTCGCATCATTCCTGAGCAGCGGTGCGACGAACATTAAACAGCTTGGCTTTGGAGTCACCGTTGCGATCTTGCTTGACGCCACGGTTGTGCGCGCGTTACTCGTGCCGTCCTTCATGCGAATTGCTGGACGTGCTAACTGGTGGGCGCCGGCGTGGCTTCGACGCACACACGAGCGCGTCGGTTTGCACGAAGGTTGAGCAGACCAGAAATGCAGGCGAAACTGTGTGCATTCCTCAATATCTGGCAACTTCGACGTCAGGGTGCGCGCAATAACATCTGCAGTTATACCTTTTCCCTAATGCGGGTTCACTCGTTACCCACTACCGACTCGTGGGTTCGGAGCAAACTCTTTGCTCTTTCGAGAAAAGGAATATCTAAATGGGGCAAACATCCCGCACAAATACGAAGCGCTTTATTGCAGCCACCGCTGCTGGCCTAATGGTCTTGGCACTTCCGCTCGCATCTGCCCAAGCAGCGCCAAAAACCGTTAACCCAGTTGGGAATTGGAAACTCACCGGTCTTCAGATTGGTGACGCTCCTGTGGTTCCCTGCCCCACCCCGGTGACTTCATTCTCCGAGCGTTGGTACTGCGATGCCGATACCACTTTGAATCTCAAAGCAAATGGGAACTACACAGATAACATCCCCATCATCACGACCAACAAGGGAACCTGGTTCTCAAACAACACGAACGTCATCGTCTTTGACGATGCAGGTGACAATGGATCTGATGCCCGCGCCTACGGAATGACCATACAGGGCAAGACCATGAAGGTATCGCTGAAATCAGCGGGTCGCGGACCAAACGAGGCAGTCATGGAACTGCACATGATCTTCACAAAGCAAAAATAGTTCCAAGAATGTGTTGAGTGTGTCCCGACACCACAGGTGCCGGGACACACTCACAAGCCCTGCAGGGATTCACGAGACCACACGTGAAAAGACATCACCGGTCAGAAGCAAGATGATCGTTACGGACCATCAACCCAACTCACGGTGGGGTCAACTCCCCCCGAACTGATACTGCAAGGCAGTGGCACCGGCACCGAACTCACGCGTGAATTACGGATTAATCCAGACATCTCCCACGGAGTTCTGCATGTTGCCGCCAAGGGGGCTTCATGTGACACAGATGCAGATCACGGTGTCTGTCACATGCATCAGCAGGACTGGGGCGTACCCGTAAAGGTCACATCGGTTGGCAGCGGTGACATTCAACTCATCCTCGCCCAGTAGCGGCACCACTGGCATGTGAGACTTGTTCGGTGTCGGCGCCAATAACCACCAGCGAGCCAGCCCCAC
The DNA here is from genome assembly GCA_945861775.1 of Bifidobacterium breve. Taxonomy (GTDB): domain Bacteria; phylum Actinomycetota; class Actinomycetes; order S36-B12; family S36-B12; genus UBA4592. Next base: position 6,025 of record CAMAVT010000025.1, on the reverse strand, counting down.
GATCCGCACTTGAATTCGTTCACCTCACTCCCATTGATGGGCTTCGGGCATTAGCGGCAATATTGGTTGTGCTTTTTCATGCAGAGATGCCTGGCTTTGGGAACGGCTTCGTCGGAGTCGACGTCTTCTTCGTGCTCTCAGGATTCCTGATTACCTCACTTTTACTGCGTGAGCGACTTCGCACCAATTCAATTTCACTATGGGGTTTTTACGCCCGGCGGGCTCGTAGACTTTTCCCCGCAGCACTTTTTGTGTTGCTCGTGACTGCAGTTCTCTATCAACTCTGGGCCACTCCTCTGGAAGTATCGACGAACCGTTCTGGCTTTTCATTTGCTTCCATTTATGTTTCTAACTGGTATTTCATGGGTCAAGCAACCGACTACTTTGCACAAGACAGCGCGGTGAGTCCGGTGTTGCACTACTGGTCGCTCTCCGTTGAAGAACAGTTCTATTTGGTCTGGCCGGTTGTCATGCTCGGAGTTCTTGCGATTCGCTCAATTCGCGAACGCTTCAATATTGCATTTCTTGTCTCACTTCTCATCGCACTTTTTGTAATATCCGCGGTGATGGATTCAGGGAATGAAACTTCTGCCTATTTCAATACGATTGCCCGCGCCTATCAACTCATCGCCGGCGCAACTCTCGCTGCAATCATGCTGAAATGGAACCAACTGGGCAAACCAACCAACGCGTTGACCCGCCGAGCACCTTTGATTGGCGCCGTTTCACTTATTCTGCTTCTCCTTGTGAGTACGTCGCTGACCAGCCTTGGCCCGTGGCAAGTTGGTGTTGTCGGTGTGGTCGCAACGGTAGGAATCTTGTGGGGAGTCAGCACCGCGGAAAACTCCCGCGTATTTGCCCCACTGACAACCCGGAGTGCGCACAGTCTGGGCAACTGGTCGTACTCGATTTATCTGTGGCATTGGCCAGTGATTGTTCTCGGCGGTCTGATCGGAGTCATTCCGGAGTTCTGGGGATACCGGGTGCCTTTGGTACTTGTTCTCACGATCGGTCTTGCAGCGGCGACCTACCACTTTCTGGAGAAACCTATTCTCAACGTCTCAGTAACGACAGTACGTGCCCGCAAGGCAGCCGTTGGCATAGGCCTTGTCGCGACAATTGGTGCCGCGCTGTTATCTCTTGTGATCCTGCGAGTTCCCGATGCCTCGGCCACGCTCATCAATACCGCTGCCCAAGGCCAACAGGATTCAGATGGACCAAGTGCCGATGTTGTCATTGATTCAACCGGAGGGGGCAAAACCGTCCTCGTCGTGGGAGATTCACATGCAAACTTTTGGAGACAAGGATTCACGGCCTATGCCCAGGAAAAGGGCTTCACGGTGGTTTTCGTCACTAAGTTAAGTTGTCCATGGATGGATATCCCCGCACTTACACCGCAATCGCAGGACACGTTATTCAATTGTCAGGAACGCCTCTGGGATCCAGCGATCGCAGCAGCCAAGGAATTCAGCCCTGCGGTGACAGTTCTCGCATCACGCTCCGTTCTCAGCCGCGAACTACTCGTGAATGGGGAAATTCTGTTAGCGGATCAGCCTGGATGGGCTGAAGTCATAGCGGCGGGAACACAAAAGGCTCTTACTCAAATCGCGCCATACACAAACAAAATAGTCATTATTGAACCCCTCCCTGAGACCACAACCTCAATGCTGGATTGCCTCTCCACCGGCGCCGAGCCCGCATCTTGTGATCAAGAAGTTGATGTGAAGACGGGAACACTAACGTTTGAGGAAATTGTTCAAACTATCGTTAGCAAAAACCCCAACGTTGCCGCGGTGTCACTCGACGAGCTGATCTGTCCTGGCAATGTGTGTCCGGCAGAGGTGGATGGTGTCGCAACCCACCGTGACAATCAACATCTCACCTGGGACTACGCCGAGGTGATAATGCCTCACGTTGACGCATTATTGAGAAGCCAGGGCGCACCTCTGAGCTAGGACAGGTGTGATTTGGCGAAATGCCATACTAGGTTTAATGAAGCTCTACAGAAATGCGGCAGATGCCAATTCACACCATTAATTCAGCAGAAGACCCGCGGCTATCGGCCTACCGAGATCTCACCGATGTTGCCTTGCGCAAGAAGTCTGAACCAGAAAGTGGCGTGTACATTGCCGAGAGCGCCAAAATAATTGAGCGAGCGGTCGCCTGCGGCCACACCCCGATATCAATTCTCATGGCGGAGAACTGGCTGGCCAAAATGCGACTGCTGCTCCCCAGCATTTCCGACAATGACTTCGGAGATATTGATGTATTTATCGGGGCTCATGACGTGCTCGAGGAACTCACCGGATTCCACGTTCACCGCGGTGCACTTGCAGAAATGGTCCGGCCCACCGCGACCAGCCTCGAGTCCGTTCTCCACGGAGCACAACGTGTTGTTGTTCTGGAAGATATTGTTGATCACACCAATGTGGGAGCAATCTTTCGCGCGGCCGCCGGACTTGGCATAGATGCAATCTTGGTTACACCTGAATGCGCCGACCCGCTTTACCGCCGCAGTATTCGCGTCTCGATGGGATCAGTGTTCACGTTACCGTGGACCCGAATCCCCAACTGGCCTTCCTCAATCAATGAACTCAAGGGGCTTGGCTTTCACACTGTCGCGGTTTCACCACAAAATATTGGTGGAAAAGAATCCCAAGACCTGCGGCAATTCACCGCCACTTCGCATGATCGAATTGCATTGATTCTGGGTACGGAAGGTGAGGGACTTACAGCGGCATCTTTGAACAATTGTGATCAAAGTCTGCACATACCCATGTCCAATGACGTGAGTTCCCTGAATGTGGCTTCAGCTGCAGCGGTTGTGTTCTGGGCGCTTCAAGGCGCCGTCTAGCCTAGATTGGCGATTATTTTTTGCGCAAATACTTTGCATAGGTGAAAGAGTCCTCTGTCCACCAATTCGCTAAATCCCACTCGGTTGATCGTGCTGACATTTCCTGCGATCGACCGTCTTGGCTTCCGGCGGGCTGGGTGCCCACCAAGAATGGCGCCGTGGTCAGATCCAACTCGTCGACGTATGGGAACAAGGATTCAAGGAGGCGTGGTCCCCCTTCACACACAATCCGCTGGTGACCTTGCTCCCGAAGGTATGTGAGTGAACCAATTGCTGGGTCATCAAGGTGCACTAATTGCACTTTGTTTTGCTCTTGCATCTGCATGGCCAATCGATATGTCGCACCGTTATTTTCTTCGCTCATCGCTTTACTGTGCGTGAAGACAATTGGTGCATGGGTTGATTCACCGAAAAGCGGCTCCTCCCACGGTAGGTCCAATGAAGGTGACACGATCGCAACCACCGCATTGGTGAGCATTGGTTTGTAGCGTTCAGCTCGAATAGTTGCTGCGCCCACGAGCACGACGTCTGCCAAACGTCGAACTTCACGCATCACATCCCGATCGCGCGGATTAGACAGACTCTTACTGCCGCCATCAGGACCGAAATATGCACCGTCGAGGGTGTGCAACATCAATGCACGCACCCACCAGCCTTGCGGCCAAGCATAAAACTCTGCTAACTCCGGTGCTGGAATCTGCACCGACTCAACCACTTGCCCTGGCTGGTTCATAGTTGGATTGTTCCATGAGCCGTCATACCCAATTTGTGAATTTTAAACAACATCAATGTAATCATTTTCAGGCACCGGTTGCGACCCTCGCATAGTTGCGTGGACGCGCGACGCCACAAACCAGCACAACCAAACAAGAAGTGCTCCGGCTACTGCGTCAACTATGAAATGATTCCCGGTTCCAATCACGACAAAAGTCGTTGCCGCCGGATACAGCCACACAGCCCAGCGCCAGCTTCGGGGCCACAGACACACATAAAGCGCGAGAGCGACCCACACGGCCCAGGCCACATGCAGGCTCGGCATTGCCGCATATTGATTTGCCATTGACGCCGGACCGGTCGGGTCGGCAGCGGAAAGAATGTTCTCAACTCGCAGGGTGTCGATAATGTTTTCCATGGACAAGCGAGGTGGCGCGAGAGGAACAACCCAGTACATGATTAACGCGACGAGACTAGTTCCGACAAGAACATTGCGCAGCATGGCGTAGTGGCCGCGGTGCCGAAAACGTACCCAGATAAGAACCAATGGGGTTACTGCGAAATGCAGGATTCCATAGAAATAGCCCGTTGAGTACAACAAAAAGTCATTGCCCGCGACCCAATGGTTAATTGCGACCTCAGGGTTAAGGTGCACGGCTGACTGCACCTGCCAAATCCATTCGGCCCGCGAGATCGCAGAGGCAGCCGAACCGGTGACTAAGATTTGCACCCCTTGGTATAGCAAATAGCCGGCACCAATAATCATGACTTCAATCCACCAAGGGGGCAGACCGGCACCAGAACCAAAATATCCGCGAAGGCGAGCCCAAGAAAATGCGAAGCGAGACGGGCTCGGGGCAGGCGTGTTCGTCTTCACCACGATTACCTCCCGCTGAAATTTTACAAGTGAAACGGCCCAAGACCTCGAGACAGATTAGTGGATGCATCAAGGAAATGGAAACGGCCTACCTTCACAGCCCGCCCGGTAGGCTCCTGCCATGCCCCAAAACGACCGCCTAGTCTGGATTGACCTCGAGATGACCGGCTTAAGCACCGAGAATGATGAAATTGTTGAGATCGCAGCGATTGTGACCGAGGCAGACCTCACCGAGATCGACGCCGGTGTCTGCTTTGTCGTGAAGCCCGGTGATGCAGCTTTGGCGAACATGGACGAGTTCGTTACCAATATGCACACGGAGTCAGGGTTGATCACCGAAATCCCCCAAGGGCTCTCCCTCGCTGATGCCCAAGAAAAAGTACTCACCTATATAAAGGAACACATCCCCGAAGAGGGTAAGGGCCAACTCGCCGGCTCCAGCATTTACGTGGATCGCGGTTTCCTCGCCAAATACATGCCCGAGATTGATCAATACCTGCATTACCGCCTGATCGACGTCTCCAGCATCAAAGAACTTACTCGTCGCTGGTACCCGAAGGTCTATTTCAATACTCCCGAAAAAACCGGTAACCACCGCGCTCTGGCTGACATCCGCGAATCAATCGCTGAACTGCGCTATTACCGTGATGCCGTTTTCGTGGCCTTCCCCGGCCCCGACGGCGAAGCAGCCAAGGCCATCAGTTCCACCCACATCGTCGAGCATCAGTAATTCTTCTTGCGGCAGTCGTGAGGCCCTCACGGCCTGACATCTGCACCAGATATGCTTTGCCGGCCGGTCTTTAGATCACATGTTTTTAGATCAGCATGGTGGGTGTAGCTCAGCTGGTAGAGCGCTGCGTTGTGGTCGCAGATGCCGCGGGTTCAAGTCCCGTCACTCACCCCACAATCACTCAACTCGTAGTCCCCGTTTGGCTTTGATCTACTGGCGTATGCTTCCGGTATGTCAACATCGGAAGCATCGGTCAAGGTTCGGGCCACAATCGCGGCGCATCGTGATGACTTGCAAGAGTCGCTGAATCGGCACGGTGCGAGCAATCCCCGACTGTTTGGATCTGTTGCCCGTGGAGACTCAACTCCCTTCAGCGACATCGACGTTATCGTTGACCTTCAACCAGGCGGAGGGAATCCCCTCATGCGTCTCGCGGGACTGAGCGAGGAATTTCGTCTAATTCTGAGTCATGACGTTGATGTAGTGGATATTCACTTACTTAAGTCACCCGTTGCGCAGACAGTACTCGTTGACGCCGTACCCATATGAGCCGTTCAGCGAATGAGCGGTTCGACGACATCCTTTCAGCTATCGAACGTTGTCGGTCCTATCGCAATTTTCTCGGAAGCAACGACAATCAGCTCTCAGAGATGGCACTTGACGCAACCCTGCGGAATTTGGCCGTGATCGGTGAGGCGGTCCGGGCTCTCCCCGCTGAGATCATCGCTTCGATGCCCGACATTCCGTGGACATCAATCGCGGGCTTGCGCAACATCGTCGTCCACGAGTATTTCCGCGTGAATCCCGAACTGATTTCCGACATCGTTGACAACTACCTCGATCAACTCGC
>CAMAVT010000024.1 GCA_945861775.1 Bifidobacterium breve | reverse complement strand
GGCTAATTCACTGACAGCCGTGTGTGCCACTGGGAATTCACGGGGATGAATCCGTATTACACCAACACTTTGAGCATTGCCAGCGTTGATGCGATGAAAACTTGTTGCGACCGCACTCACACCGTGGTGTGCAATCCGAAGATTTCCGTCACGTTGTGGTCGAACGCCAGCAGATGTTCCGGCAAGTGAATTTTCCGTAATCGGACTCAGGACAAGCGGTGAAATGAGTAAATCCGGGGCCACCACAATGATTGCCAAGTCAGGTGTTTCCAAAGCGGTGCACAGGTCAGCGAGGACACCAGATATTTCCGCACTCGTATTGATTATTCGACTCACTCGGACTCTTTACGAAATAGTGAACGAATTCCATCTTTTTTGGTTTGTCGGTAAAGGCGGCCGGCCAAGGCGCGTGAGGTTGGGTCCTCGCGGGATGCGTTGATCACCGACTCGATCGCTGTTACAGCCGCATCAATGGGGAGTTGTTCAACCTGGCCCGGATCCGGAGTTGACTCAATCCGGGTGGTCAGTGCATCCAGATTTCCCAGCACTTGAACACCCGACTCTCGAATTGTGTTGACACTTGCTATTCCCACTTGGTACGCCGCATCAAGTGCCCAGTCAGGAGTGTGCAATTTTGGCTCACCTGGTTCTGGCTCGCGGCCTTCCACCATGCCGAGCGCGACCCCGCGTCGCACCAGCGTTACGTAGTCGGTCCATTGCATCGTTTTTTTAACTTTTCTGTTAAGCCGGACGAGGACTTCTGCTTCAGCCGCGGTCATTGAGCGGTTGCTGGTGAGTTCCATGCGACTAGTCAGAATTTCTGAAGGTACGTCGAGGAACTGCGCGAAGGTTTCAAACATGTATTCCCGCGGGGCATCTTCTAACACCATCACGGTGAGGTTTTCTGGGCCAACGGCTCGTGCCCACCGAGTGATGACATCTCCATGATCATGTCGTTTCCAAAATGTCGGAGTCATTTTCGAACTCCCCGGCGCCGCCAGAACATCGGTTAACCAAGCGTCATAGGAAGTTGTCAATCCGTATTTCAAATATTGCTGCCAAGATGAAGGCAAGAGTTTTCCCAGATTGCGCAAGGTCACCACAACGTGAACGGGCCGAGCCCCTGCCTCACCCAATGCAATAACCGCCTCCTGCGCCTGCTCAGCAGTTACCTCGCAGAAAAACTCACTACTGATCACCACGCGACCCGGGGCTGTGGTCGTGCGCTTTACCAACCGATCAAAATGCTCCCGATCCATGACTCCACCACCGCGGTTATTCCAACCCCAAGGGCGACCAAGTAGACCGAGCGCGGCGCGGTGCTGGGCTTGTAACTTGCCCGGGTAACGGACGTTCTGGGTTGCTAAATCTTCTCGAGCGTCCGCTAAAGCCGCTTGAATGGCTGTCGTGCCCGTCTTGTGAACACCAACGTGTATCAAGACGCCATTTGCCGCAATGGCCTTCGATGGGATGGGAGAAACCGACACGTGGGTCAGCCTATTCCCCGAGGGGCTCCCGCCTAGCCTCACGCGCGAGGGCAAGCGCTTGGGGAACCGTGGTATCGGCGATGAGCACGCCCTGGTCGAAATACAAGCCTCGGTCGCAGAATCTGCGGTACTGCTTGGCCCCGTCCGAGGAAACGAGGAAAGTCGCGCCGTTTTCGCGCAGGGTGTCCACCGCGCTCCAGCATTTCTGCCGAAATTCAAGACCGCCAACAACCAAGGTCTGGTCAATTGCGTAAACGTCCGCATCTACGGCCATTGCGATACTCCACGCAAGTCGTTGCCGGGCACCCGGCGGTGCCCCCCGCAGGTGACGGTCAAGGTGACTGCCCAATTCAGCAAATTCGATTATTGAGGGCAGCTTCTCCGTGAGTTCCTCTGGGCTCATACCCAGAAGAGCGCCCACCAGATAGGTATTTTGTCGAATTGTGAATGTGGGACCCATGGCCCTGCCTATAGCGATCATCGGGACTACGCGTTCGGTACGGGTGACCGAACCTGAATCGGGGATCAGTGTCGCCGCGGCAAGCCGAATCAGTGATGTGCGCATTAAAGGCTTGGCGCTAACAATTGCTACCGACTCGCCTTTGTTTACCGTAAAAGAAACATCCTGCAGAACTGGCACCATAGTTCGAGATGTCTCACCGGCGAAACGCCGCAGGCGATGTTTGCGGCCCGAGCCTTGCCGGCGTTTCGTCCGAGGCATGGTGAGTGAAACATGGGAAAATTCAATAACGCCCACTACGCCTCCTTCAATATACGCGACTTCAGCCTATGGAATGTGTAAATTCCCGCAATGAACAGTGCAGCACCAACACTCAATGAGATCACGAGTGAGACAACCGTGGTGTGTTCCTCAGGCCACCACCCAATTCGGTACAGACCAAGGATTCCAACAAGCGGGTTTATCGCCGCGATGGACTGCAAACTCTGGGGAATATTTGTTATCGAATAGAGAATTGGTGAGAGGTAAAACATTGCACGCACCACGATTTTCACAACCCGAGCAAGATCAGGGATGACAACACTTAACGATGAAACAAGTAAACCGATGCCATAGAGAAGTAAAAACTGTAAAAGGATTGCGACCGGGAAAAACAATATGTAGATCCCGGGTAAATCCCTAGTGAGCACAATTGCGAGCACGATCACAGGCAGCGAAAAAATGAACTCAACCGATGTAGAAAGTACCGTTCGCATTACCCAGATTTGCGGGGGCAATGCCGAGAAAGCTAACTCACCACGGGCGCGACGAAAGATTTTTGTTGACGCGTTCACACTCTTGGTAAACCACCACCACGGCAGAATCGCAACGGAGAGGAAAAGCAGATACGGCGAAAGACCCAATGCTCGATCCCCCAGGAGCACCGAGAAAACCAGCCACAGGACCAAGGACATACCGAGTGGCTCAAGCAGCGACCACAGGTAACCAAGCCGGAATTTGGTGTACTGATTCTGCAGGTCACGAAGGACCAACATTCGGAGTACCTGGCGGTGCTCCCAGAGTGCGCGCACGGCGTTTACATTAGATGACGACCGCTCGCGTATCGTGCACCACATGGAGAACAAAGCGGCGAGATCCGAAAACACGGGCAGATTAAGCGTGTTTGCTAAGCGCGTGGCTCGCAGCCTGAGCCGGCGCCTGCGAGATTTTGGGGAGGTTGAGCCAGCGGGGTTTGAGCTAGAAAACATCCCGAACGCCGATATTGCCCTGTACTTCGCCGATCAACCCGAAAAGCTATACCAACTTCTCCAGTGGCTTCCAGTGTTTGAGAATCACACTGAACTGCGGACGATCGTCGTTGTTCGCAACCTTGAGTCATATAACGAATTGCGCACCCGGACATCACTGCACGTTCTGCTTGTGCCCAACTATGAAACCTTGATGGCCCTTTATGACCGAGCAGATTTTCACGCCGTGATTTATGTGAATAATGGTTGGACTAATTTCCAGTCTCTCTCATTTCAACAGGCCGTACATATTCACGTCAACCACGGTGAGAGCGACAAAATCTGTATGGTGAGTAATCAAGCAAAGGCTTATGACAAGGTTTTTGTAGCGGGACAAGCCGCGATTGATCGTCATGCGGCAGCCATTACTTGGTTTGATCCGAATCACCTCGTGAGTGTGGGTAGGCCTCAACTCGATCTCGACATCGCCAGCCCCCTTTCTGCGAGTGAATTGGAAACAATTACCTATGCCCCTACGTGGGAAGGCGAAGACGAAGTCAACAACTACACATCTGTCGACCTTTATGGGCCGCAAATTGTTGCGGCCGCGCTTGCCGTTCCTCACGCACGTTTGGTCTACAAGCCACACCCCAGAGTCATTGAATCCGCGGATTCACTAGTCCGCGCAAACCACAAGAAAATTGTTGACTTAATTTCTCGTGCGGGGGCTCCACATGCCTATCTGCCCAATGCCGATATTTTGGGAATTTTGCCCGACACCGACCTGCTGATCGCTGATGTCTCCAGCGTGACCCTTGACTACCTTTATCTGACGCCGCACTCACCTATTTTGCTTACCGACCGCAGATCTAACCCGGTTCAACTACTCGCTGACTCCCCTATGTCCGCAGCGTGCGCTGTTATTGATCAGTATTCCATTTCACGCATTGGTGAACTGATTACAACAACTCTCGGCGTTGATACACATCGCGATGATCGTGCTCGGATGCGAACGTATTACTTCGGTGACACCGCTAAGGGGAGCAGCACACAGGCATTTTGGTCAGCGATCACCTCAGAGATCGCCGCGTATGAATCCGCTCTGAGCCTCATTCAACGAGTGCGGCAAGTTCAGTCTTAGGCGCCGTAGACAGTAGGCTCCCTAGGTGACTCAAACAGCTGTGATTTTGGCCGCCGGTATGGGAACTCGACTCGGGCGCCCGTGGCCTAAACCCCTCACCCCCCTCGCTGACGGTCGAACGATCATGCGCCAGCAGATGGATAATCTCAGTGCAGCTTTTGGTGAAGAGTTGCGAGTGATGACGGTCATTGGATTTAAGCTTGAACTCATTATTGAGTCATTCCCGAACAATCTTTACGTTTATAACGAGTCCTATGACCAAACAAATACCAATCGCAGTCTGCTCAAGGCGCTGCGTCTCTCTGGTCCCGGCGGAGTGATTTGGCTCAATGGTGACGTGGTCTTTGACCCCCGAGTGCTCGAGCGAGTCAAGGAATACATCGAGCGCGATGAGTCAATTATCTGCGTCAATACTGCCGTTGTGGGCGACGAAGAAGTCAAATATCAAGTTGATACGGACGGTTTCGTGAGTGAACTTTCCAAGCAGGTCGTGGACGCCCTCGGCGAGTCAGTGGGAATTAACTTCGTTGCCGACAAAGACAAGAAACTGTTAATCGAAGGGCTGGCGGCCTGCGCCGACGACGACTATTTTGAACGTGGCATTGAAATCATGATAGATAGGCACGGAACTCGAGTCCGACCTGTCGATATTTCAGACCTTTTTGCCGTGGAAGTCGACTTCGAGGAAGACCTCACTCGCGCTAACTCGCACCTGTAACAATTCACTTCACAGCGAATCAAATACTGCAGCCCAAATCTCGTAACCCGAAATAGACACCTGACTCTTCGTTGAAATGACAATGGTCTGCGCCCGCGAAAAACGAATGAGGGATTCGGCAATTGCTCTGGGACTCTCACGGGCAATCAGATCCGTATAAGCCCCCTCATTTGTCTGAAAGAACTCCCGGACTCCTGCAGAGCAATCGGTCGCAATTACCGGGACACCCGCGGCCAATGCTTCAGCAACAACAAGTGGGGCTCCCTCTGTTCGTGAAGTCAAAAGCAGCACGCCGCTCTCACACAAGATTGATTCAATGTCTGTGGTGGGGGCAACGAACTCAACCTGGGGGCCAGCCTGCTCACGTAGCTCGGATTCCAACGGTCCTGAACCGATCATGCGCAGCTTCGTTTCCGGCCCAAGTTCAGCGCGGGCTAGTTCAAATCCGGCCAGAGCCAGATCAGGTCCCTTTTCCAGTGAAAATCTGCCAATGAAGTCGATGTATTTTTTCGGTGAACGGGTGAAACCCGGTGAGGGCTTCCATGTGCTGGGGTTGGGAATCACCATCACATTGGTCAATCCGCATTGCTCGAATGCTTGAGCGTCTTCACGGGTAAGAACCGCAAAAACATCGCAGGAAGGAGCCAGTCGCACGGCTCGTTTTAAGTCCCTTCCACTGGCCGCTGCAGCAAAGGCACCGTGATACTGACCGATTATGCGCCACTCTGAGCTTCGGAGCACGAGTTTCATAGCGTCCAATAAAATCTCTAGTGACCACAGTTGAGCGGCAATGACAAACCCCGGCTCAAGTGAGTTCAACAGGTCAGCCAGATTGCTTACAGCAATACTTCGCAGCTCAGTTCGATCTTTCGCATTCTGCGGATCATCTGGGATTGACAGTGGCCAAATTCGCGGCATAAGTGTCGTGGTTTCACTTTTACCAAAATCATGTGGTTCTGCATGTGGGGTAACACCGACGACAAAACATTTATGTCCATTGGATACGAAAACTTTTGCCAAGCTGTGGACAACGACTTGGGCTCCACCAAGTTCCTGAACATTATTTGCCATGATCACTATGGGTTTCATTTTTGCACCTGCTGTGAATCAAGTCGTGTGCGAATGAGTTCATGGAGCACCCGTTGATCCTCAATCGGTGCTCCATCAATGGGTGGCAGTAGATAACGCGCAGCCCCAAGGTCCTCACGGAAGATGATCGCTCTTGGATCATTCATCAACTCCGGTCGATCCGTGATCACAATGTCGGCAATGGCAAGTGCCGCATTGATCTGGCTGGGGGTATAACTTCGATAAGCAAATTGGAACCGTTTTGGCGCCGGTGTGAAAACTTCTAGGGGGATGAGCAGATAAACATCCGCACCGAACTCATCGATCCATGCTTGCGTATCAAATCGCTCAAGTCTGCTATCAAATGCGTTTAAATTTGCGGGCGCGAATACGACGGTTGGTCGATTCAGAACTTTGATCAGCGGCAAGTGAGATGGAGTGGGTGTGTTATTGCGCAAGCGGCGAAGTCTGCGCACAGCTCCCGTTAATGTCAGCGAGAGTCTTTTTGCTTTCCAAAAAACACGCAAATCAGGTCGCGTTTCAAAAACTATTTGATCCGCCCGGCCAAGGGATGCCAGCCTACGTATCGACAATTCCGGTAGATCTTCACCGGCCTCAATGTGTAAATCTGAGCGGTTCACGCCCAGCGCGCAGGTTATTTGAATCTGGACTGATCCATGTTCACCAGGATTAATCCCGCGATCTTGAATGAGTTCGGCGCTGGCTGGATCCAGATTGGCCTGGAAGCTCCTGTGTGGCGCACCGGTCTGAACCGGTGTTGCACGAAAGGAGATGAGTGCCCCGGATTTGGTTTCACGCAAGATCACCTGCGCGGCCGTATCAACTGGTAGATCACCCGCAAAATCAACACAGGTGATCAACCACTTCGCAGGATCCTGTCCCTTTTCCATTGTCGCGAAGTATCGTCTTTGGTCAAATGGGATCATGGTGAGGTGCAACTCGGTGACGTCTAGCCACCAGGTTGCCGGACGTCCCATGAGTTCCGAGTCCCCGCGTGACCACAGGTCACCTTTCCCCTCGACCAATACGGTGTTAATGAATCCACCGCCTTTTTCCCAATACAGCGCCTTGCGCATTTGCTCTTGGTCACCCAAAAGCAGGTAATAGGTAGCAATCCGCAAGCCTGGCCGTAGGCATTCAAAGTCTTCAATCGGGATGGTTCGGACATATTCATCCAGAATCTGAATTATTTCATGTGACTGATCTTGTGCGAGTTCAAAGAGAGTTGCGAGGTAGAGAGAAAGCTCGTGTTGGAGAAACTTCTGGTTTTTGAAGTGGGCCAAAATTCGATTGGACTCAAGTTCGCGATCCATTAATTCGTTGATCGCGATACGGTCTCGCACATTGCGCACTTCACTTCTGGATTGGGTAATTGAACCTACTTGTGTATCGCGCTCCACATTCCAGTTGTAAACAACGTCGGCGATCACTCCAATGCGTGAGGCTGCGAGGTAACACTTGAGAGTGAAAAGTTGGTCTTCAAAAAGCAATCCACTGGGGAAATCAATTCCGTTATCACGCAGAAATTCGGTGCGGTAAATCTTATTCACCGAGATGGTGTCGTATAACAACCCTGGCTTGTCACGCAGGCCCCCAAAGACCTCGGATTGAAAGTGTAATTCTGGCCGCCAAATTTTCTTCTCACCTGTACCAGAAATAACGCGTCTGGCTGCGCCCACGACCAAATCGGTCTTCATTTCATTAATCGCTCGGTACAAGTTACGAACTGCGTGCCGATCGTATGTGTCATCTGAATCACAGAACATGACAAATGGCGCAGTAGCCAGCTGCATACCGCGATTTCGGGGAGCGCTGCACCCACCTGAGTTGTGAGCAAGAACTTCAACTCGAATTCTTGGATCCCGTTGCGCAGCAGCGCGCAGATTCTCAACAGAATCATCGGTTGAGCAGTCATCGACTGCAATAATCTCAATCTCGCGAAATGATTGAGCGGTAAGGGACTCCAAAGCTGTGGGTAGGCGCTTCGCGTCGTTGTACCCAATCAAGATAATTGAAACCTGCGGGCTAGTCATGGCGCGCTGATTCCGCTGCTGCAATTAGTGTTCGGGCACGTGCTCGAAAATCGTGTTCGGTTCGAATGCGTTGTGCATCGGTTGAATCGACAGGGAAATAGGCATCCGGATTACGGTAAATCTGGGCCAACTCCTCCGGCGTCCTGTAGGTAACGACGCTGGAACCAAAAACATCACTGATGCCCAATGCGGAGTCACTGACCACCCGGGCACCTGCGGCAACCGAGTCAAATAGTCGATTTGAAAGAAATCCAAGTTCGGCCATTGCCCGGTGATGGTCATTGAGCACTAGTGCACTGTTTGCATAAGCATTGGGTAATTCGCTATTCGGCAGGAACTCGCCCGCAATTTGATCAGGGGCTAGGAATTCTTCCCAGCCAACTCCGTAAACTTCCAATGGAATTCCAGCAGCGAGTGCATCACGCACAACAGGGCGAAACTCCCCACGGGTTGATCCAACAAAAAGCACGCCAGATTTTTGAGTTGAGGTCGTTGGTGTGAAGCGGTTCGCATTGGTGGCCTGCAAAAGCGGGGTAAATTCACCAATCTCCGGATCGGGACTCCAGTGATTACTTGCAGCAAATGCTCGCGAATACTGGGCGGCTTCACCGGGCTCAACGAGTTCAGGGTGTGAGATCACCCACAGCATCCAGGTTGCACTGGTATTGGAAGGAACTACTCGTCGCAGCCCACGCAGGACCAGGACAACGTCGTCACTATCGCGCTTCTCACTGTTGGCACCAGCACGGGAAACCACCGTGGCCTCCACCCCCTCAGCGATCAGGGCTTGGGCCAGATCTGTGGCAAACCAGTAGTCCCCCCATTGCTTTCCCGCTTCCCCTTTTGGCGCTGAAGTAACAATGGACCACCGGGGTTTACGCGAGAAGAGTTTCATGACTTAGCCCGCCCGATGAGAAACCCGATCCCCCAGGAAATATGCATGACAGGAAAGACAATAGGTAATAAAAGTCCGCTCCGACCGGCCTTTGAAATAACACTTGCCCCAATTACTCCCAAAAAATACCCAACGAGTGGAATCAAGCCAATCCATACTAAAAATTGTTGTGATGCAAGTGCACCGATCAGTATTAGAAATAGCCCAAGTACCAGCCCGATGACAAGTACCGGTGCTGCCAGGTAGCGCAATGAAATCGTTTCATGGTAGCGACGAGCAACCTCTCGGCGCCACGTTCCGTAACCAAAATATTGCTGCGCAAGATCACTCAGACTCGAACGAGGGCGGTAGGTCACCACCATCTCGGGGGTGAACCAAACTTTTCCACCGGTTTCACGGATTCGGTGATTCATCTCCCAGTCTTGGGCCCGCACCATTGATTCGTCGTATCCGCCAACTCGCTCCAAAGCAGTACGTCGAAAGCAGCCCAAATACACGGTGAGCGCTTCTCCCTCGGCGCCACCGACATGAAATGCCGCCCCGCCAACACCAAATTTTGACGTCATCGCAGCGGCGATCGCCTTTTGCATCGGTGTCAGACCACTTGCCGCCATAATCCCACCGACGTTGTCGGCACCGGTTCGATTCAGGGTCTCTACGCCAATGCGGATGTAATCAGAGGGAATGAGTGCATGACCGTCAACCCGAACAACTACTTCAGAGGTTGTCGCCCCGATTGCCGCGTTGAGCGCTGAAGGGGTTTTTCCGCTGGGATTAGCGACCACTCGCACACTCGGGTGACGGTCCGCTAGTTCGGCCGCAATCACTTCGGTTCGATCCCGTGATGGGGCAACAGCAAGAGCAATCACCATGTCACCTTGATAGTCCTGAGCCAGTAAGCGCTGGATCGCGGACTCGAGGTGTTCTTCTTCATTGAGCACGGGCATCACGATTGCAACACTTGGGAGAGGATTCATTGATCTAGGGCTCCTGGTCCAGACCTGCGTATCCGCGCAAAATATTGCTGTCGACACCGCTTACTTCACCGGAGATATCTTTTCGAAAATGCGCATCAGAAACGAGTGACGTATTGACCGCCTCGGAATCCTGAGCGTGTCTGACATAGACATAACCCTGCCCGTGGGTTCGGTAGATCAATCCCCCGTATTCGGTGACACGCTCGATTAAAGCTAGGTCAACTGATTTAGGAACGGGCCGCCACCCACCCACTTCGCGAAGGTCGGCTTGGGAAATCAACATGGTTCCACCGGCGACAAACTTGGCGTACTTTTCAGCAGCGTACGTCGGTCGAAACACCGTGACGTCTTCGCCGGCAAGATAAATGTTGTCGAGCGCCTTGCCCACAAGTTGCGCCCCTGAGAACATGCGAGCCGTGACCAAATCCCAGACATGTTCTGGTCCATAGAAATCGTCATCGTCTATTTTCGTAATGAGTTCACCGCTGGCAAGGGAACTCGCCACCGTCAACACCTCACCCAAGTTGAGGGTGTCGGGTTCACCGTGAGTCAGAGCGGGAAAGGGCAAATCAGAGAGTTGCGCTTCGATCTTGGCGTCGAGCTCAAATCCGTGGGTGAGGAGAATGAGTTCGAGATTCGGGTACGTTTGCCGGGAAACGAACTCAACTATTTCGGGTAGATGATTTTCGCGATTCGTTACCAGCACCATGGAAACACTGGGCCAACCAAAAATCTTAGGATGCGGCGAATGTTTACGTAAGGCATTATTTCGCCGGGCAATCGATCTAAATTCGATTTCACGTGGATCATCCGTTGAATCATCAAGATTGACGCCACAAGCTTGTAATTGGATTTTTTGGGTGAGCGTGAGCCCGGTTGTTTCCGTTAATCCGGTGACCCTGCGAAGTCTGTGAACGGTGGCGGAATCAAGTGATTGCGGAAGTGAAAGGGATGTAGCCGAGACCACATTGGCTTGCGCAAGTGAGCGACGACCGATTGGGCGGTGTACGAGTGGGTTCACCACAAACTCGGTGTCCGGGGCCGTCAACCAGGTGTTCTCTTGTGTAATGGTGAGATCACTAGAACGAAGGTGAGGATTTTCGCTCGGATTTGCGATCGTTAAATATCGAAGTGTTTCTGCGAGGTTTCCGCTAGGCGGAAGTGCTTTCGGTTCCCAACTGACTTTAGGGGTGAAAACCCCACCCGGCGTTGGTGTGCACGCACGCAATAGGCCTGACAACATAACTGCCAGCGAAAGTTCGGTAGCAACACTTGCATCGGCTTCAAAACCAGAATCGGTCCATCGCGCAGAAAATTGCGACAATGCAAGTGCAGGTTTTCCCAGCCAACCCGAACGCGGCGCCGTTGCTTGGTCAATAACCAGATTGACCGACATGGCAACTTCCCCCGTACCAGCGACTTCTGCTATCAACTCACGCAATGAATCACGGTTGTAAACCCGGATCGTGAAATTCCCCGCGCGACCTTTGCGCACTTTGGGAGCCGCCACGCGGTTTAAGCCCTTCACGGTCAGCACTTTAGAGGGTCAGACCCGCCCAGCGGGGCTAGCGGTGAGAATCGACTGCCCAATCACACTAATCTTGGCCAATGAACTCGCCGACCAAGCAGACTGTTCAAACTCTGCGACTCTCCGTGATTGGCACCGGTTACCTCGGAGCAACGCACGCAGCCTGCATGGCCGAATTGGGATTTGAGGTTATCGGACTCGATGTTGTCCCCGAGAAGGTCGACCTACTTAATTCCGGCAAAGTTCCGTTCTACGAGCCCGAACTCGAAGAGGTTCTCCAGCGCAATATCGCAGCCGGGCGGGTGAAGTTCACCACTTCATTTGCCGAGGTCGCCGACTTCGCTGACATTCACTTCATTTGCGTGGGAACACCACAACAATCTGGGTCCTATGCCGCCGACGTATCGCAAGTTTTTGGTGCCGTTGAGTCACTCGCCCCGCATCTGTCTCCGGGCGATCTCGTTGTTGGCAAGTCGACCGTCCCGGTGGGCACGGCCGAGAAAATAGCCGAAATATTGAAAATTTCAGCACCCGGAGTTGAGGTTGTGTGGAACCCCGAGTTCCTTCGCGAAGGTTTCGCGGTTCAAGACACATTGGAACCGGATCGCTTGGTCGTCGGGGTTACCTCTCCCGGAGCCGAGTCACGAATGCGCGCGGTGTACGCCCCGATGATCGAGAAAGGAATCCCTTTCCTCGTCACTGACTTTCCCACCGCCGAGTTGGTCAAAGTCGCGGCCAATTCATTTTTAGCCACCAAGATTTCATTTATTAATGCGATGGCAGAAGTGTGTGAATCAGCTGGAGCCGATGTTGTGCAATTGGCGGAAGCAATCGGCTACGACACTCGAATTGGCAACAAGTTTCTGGGCGCCGGTCTTGGCTTTGGCGGTGGGTGCCTTCCCAAGGACATTCGGGCATTCATGGCGCGAGCCGGAGAGCTTGGCGCCGAAGAAGCGCTCACATTCCTGCGCGAAGTGGACCAGATCAACCTTCGTCGTCGCAGCCATACGGTCGATCTTGCCCGCAAGGAACTTGGTGGTGAACTTCGTGGGAAAACTATTTGCATGTTTGGTGCAACGTTTAAGCCGGATAGCGACGACGTTCGCGACTCACCGGCACTTGATGTTGCGGTCGCACTTGCCAACGCCGGCGCAACGGTTGTCGTGCACGACCCGAAGGGCACCGTTAACGCTGAACGTGTTTACCCCACATTGACCTACTCGACTGATGCGATGAAAGCTGCTGCCCATGCGGATCTGATTATTCACGCAACCGAATGGATGCAGTACCGAGAAATTGATCCAGCGGAACTTGCGAAAGTTGTTTCCCAAAAAAATATTATTGATGCCCGAAACAAACTAGATGTCGCAGCTTGGCGTGCTGCCGGATGGAATATCCGGGCACTGGGTCGACCTACCGCATAATCGTTCACATGGAGATTCCGGAGATTCTTGAGGATACCCACCTGTGGTTTGTTGTTGGCCTTGGAAACAATCCTGATCGGGCTGCGTTTGGTGTAGCAAAATTTCTCCAAGATCGAGGCAAACACATTATCCCGATTTACCCGCGCGCCGAAATGGTTCACGGTGAACAAGGTTTCGCCACTATTTCGCAAGCGAGTGAAGTGTGGGGTCCCCCCGATGTTGTCGACCTATTTGTGAATAGCTCTCGGGCCGGACAGTTAAGTGACCAAGGGGTTCAAGCGGGAGCAAAAGTGATCTGGATGCAACTTGGTGTCACCGACGAGATGGCCGCTGAACGGGCCCGCGCTGCTGGCCTCACCGTCGTGATGAATAGATGCCCTGCCATCGAATGGCGAAAAACTATTACGGGCTAGGTGAGCTTGCTCTGCTTGGCCCCGGCTTCGGCATTGAGCTCACGGGCGTAACTTTCAAGTTTTTGGGCAATATCGGTGTCAGTAATTCCCAGCATGCGAGCGGCCAGAAGACCTGCGTTTTTAGCGTTGTCAATTGCCACGGTTGCCACGGGTATTCCTGCTGGCATCTGGACAATTGAAAGTAACGCGTCCATGCCATCAAGTTTGGTTGCAGAAACAGGAACACCGATCACGGGAAGTGTTGTCAAGGAAGCGATCATCCCGGGTAGGTGTGCGGCGCCACCTGCTCCAGCAATAATTACGTCAAAGCCGTTCTCGCGTGCACTTTGAGCAAATGCGGTCATTTCCAGTGGCATCCGGTGGGCTGAAAGAACGAAGGGCTTGTTGCTAATTCCCAATTCGCTCAGAACTTGCGTGGCAGCACACATGACGGGCCAATCAGAATCACTGCCCATGCAGACGGCAACTTGAATCTTTTCGCTACTCATTTATTTCTCCCATGAAATAGGAAACCGCGTGTTCCACTCGATTGCGCAAGTCTGTCAGGTCAGATCCGCAAGCGGTCACGTGTCCCACTTTGCGGCCAGGTTTCACCACTTTTCCGTACAGATGCGTGTGGAGTTCCTGATCACGAGCGAAAACATGGCGGTAGGCACTGTAAAGGTTAGGAACATCACCGCCCAAGATATTTCCCATCACTGACCACGTTGTGGTCGCGCGCGGTGAGCCAAGGGGTAGGTCAAGAATTGCACGTAAATGATTTTCAAACTGGCTTGTTGTTGCGCCCTCAATAGTCCAGTGGCCAGAGTTATGCGCACGCATGGCGAGTTCGTTGACCAGTACCCCGTTACCGGTGTCAAATAATTCAACAGCGAGCATTCCAACAACATTAAGCTCTCTCGCAATTCTCAAAGCAATCTCTTGAGCCGTGACTGCGAGCTTCGGGTCTAGATCTGGGGCAGGGGCAATCACTTCAGCACAGATTCCATTGCGCTGAGTTGTCTGCACTACCGGGTACGCGACGCACTGATCACTTGGCGATCGGGCCACCTGGGCTGCCAACTCTCGCGTGAAATTCACTTTTTCCTCAGCCAGCCAATGGGATCCGGGTGGGAGTTCGTTTTCAAAAACAACCGTGATGTCTGACTCGCTATTGACGAACCACACACCTTTGCCGTCGTATCCTCCACGGGAAGTTTTCAGGATGAATGGATAGCCCACTTCTTGTGCGAAATCTTTTGCATCGGATTCGGAATCAACCTGCGACCAGCGCGGGCATGGAATCCCTAGATCGGTGAGCGCCTGACGCATTGCAAGTTTGTCTTGCGCATAAATCACCGCCTGCGGACTCGGATACACCGGTTTACCACAATTTTTCAACACTTCCATGACGGCTGGGGTCAACAGTTCATGATCAAATGTCACCACATCACAGGTCTGGGCGAATGCGAGCACCGTTTGAGGGTCATCTTTCGAACCGATGGTGGTTTGCGCCAGCACGAGTGCTGCTGGCTCTTCGGAGTTATTTGCTAACACCTTGAAGCGGATTCCCAATGCAGTAGCCGGGGCAACGCTCATTTGAGCCAATTGACCGGCTCCGATCATGCCAACCGTGGGACCAAGCTCATGCTCGCCACTTTGCTTCACGAGAGAAACTTAGTACTTACCACCCGCCACCGCGTTGAATAGTTAGACTCCGCGAATGCATGGTTCCAGCAGCGGAGTGAGGTCCGCGCAATCATGGGTTGTCGGAATCTGGCGTGAACTCGCCAAATTTGGAATTGTTGGATTAGCGGCCCTTGTCATTGATATTGGATTATTTAACATCTTGCGCTTTGCCGGTGGAGAAGGCCCGATGTTTGACCGGCCCATCTCCTCCAAAATTATTAGCGTGGCGGTGGCTACAACATTCGCCTACTTCGGAAACAGGTATTGGACTTTCCGTCAGCGGGGTCGATCCAATATGGGTCGTGAATACCTGATGTTCTTCGGGTTAAATGCGGTTGCACTGCTGATCGCAATCAGCTGCCTGTGGTTTAGCCACTACGTCATGGGTTGGGACAGTGCACTCGCTGACAACATCAGCGCTAACGTCGTTGGCCTTGGCCTTGGCACCATGTTCCGATTCTGGTCGTACCGCAAATTTGTTTTTCCGGCCATCCCTGATGACGCCGAGCACCAAGGCGAACGCTACCTCGCCGAACGTGATGCAATCACGCCAATCTAATTTTCCTACTCAGGAGCCGAGCCATGTCCGCGACGGCGGGAATCATCGAGTTCATGGAGTTCATAAACCTGACGCTGAATGTCTTCCACATTGGGGACATCGTTAATTATTAGGTCACCGTCATCACTTGCCGACTCAACTTCGAGTGTTCCGTAATTCAATATTCGTCCCAGGACGCTGACCTCAAAGGACACGTTGTTAACTTTCGAGAGTGGCATGTCTCTCCCCTGCTTGGTCAGTAAACCACGCCGCACAATTATTCGGCGGCTGGTAAACACGTACTGTGTTGTGAGCCATGTCAGGAAAGGAAGGGCGACCTGCCACGTCAATATGAACACACCCACCAAGGCAACAATCCAACGAAATATTGTGTTGTCAAATGCAAAGAATGCCCAGGTTGCAATGAATACCTCAATGACCAAAACGAACGCTGGCCAAATTAAGGCACGCCAATGCGGCTTTAGTTCAAATGCGATTGTTTCGCCGGGGGCTAAGAGTTTTTCGGGGTACATGACTTAATTGTGGCATGGACTACGTCGGCTGCCAAGACAATCTCACGTCTATCCCCCGAACGGGCCACTACGAGGTGCCCATATTCATCAAGTCCTAGGCCCTGTGCGTCAAAAGGTGCTTCATTTGGCCGGGTGATGTGCACGTTTGCCCCAATGCTGGAGCACACGCTGTGGTACCGAGCCGACGGATCCGAAGTGTCCCAACCAGCATTTCGCCATGACTCAATATGGGCATGTAGTGATTGAACAACTTCAGCCAACAAGGTGGTGATTTCTGGTGCATTCCCACACAAATCAGCGAGTGCTACCGAGTTCGGGAAGTGCGCACGCGTGACATTGATCCCGATCCCCACAACCCATTGACCAGGCGCTCCGGCTGACTCGATCAGCATCCCGCCGAGTTTGGCGCCATTCGCGATTACGTCGTTGGGCCACTTGAGTTCAACCGTGGCGCCCAATCGCGTACAAGCATCAAAAACGGCGAGCCCCGCGACTAGGGGTAGCCACGTGGGCGTTTCACAACCTGAAATATCGACAAGCACCGAGCACCACAATCCACTGCCTGGTTCACTCTGCCAATTGCGATCCAGGCGTCCTCGTCCGGCGATTTGCTCGGATGCAACAACCACGGTCCACGGAACAACGCTTCCACCGGTGCATCGGCGGATTAATTCACTATTTGTAGAGTCGACGCTCCTTAGCGATATGACTGCCGGACTCATTGGGATTAAGGTCACAAAGTCACTTGGGTCATCTTGATTGGCGAATTCGTCCACGCCGATAAGGTACGCAGGTAGACCAATGGATTGATGCAAGCCCCACCCAGGAGGATTCATGAGCGCCGAGATCACCCCCGATATTCACACTACCGCGGGTAAAGCCGACGTATTGCGTTCTCGCCGCTCCGAAGCTGCCGGGAAACGCCAAGACGCTATTGATAAGCAGCACGCCCGGGGCAAGATGACCGCGATGGAGCGAATTGAGGCCTTCCTTGACCCCGATTCATTTCAAGCAATTGACGGTCTGAACCGGCACCGCTCGCACAACTTCGGTCTAGAAAATACGCGCCCCTACGGTGATGGAGTAATCACCGGTTACGGAACTGTCGATGGACGCCAAGTGTGTGTCTTTGCACAAGATTTCACGGTCTTCGGCGGATCCCTGGGTGAAGTGTTCGGTGAAAAAATCGTGAAGATCATGGATCTGGCGCTCAAGACCGGTTGCCCGATGATCGGCCTCAACGACTCCGGTGGCGCGCGAATTCAAGAGGGTGTCGTCTCACTTGCCCTGTATGGCGAAATTTTTTACCGCAACGTGATGGCATCCGGAGTGATCCCGCAAATCTCACTGATCATGGGGCCATGTGCTGGCGGTGCCGTCTACTCCCCAGCGATCACCGACTTTATTGTGATGGTGGATCAGACCTCCCACATGTTTATCACCGGACCCGATGTCATCAAAACCGTCACGGGTGAAGACGTTGGCTTTGAAGAACTCGGTGGCGCCCATACCCACAACTCCAAGAGTGGCGTTGCCCACTACATGGCAACCGATGAAACCGATGCACTCGATTACGTGCGAGCCTTGTTGTCCTATCTCCCCAGTAATAACTTGAGTGAGCCCGTTGTTATTCCCACCAAGGTGTCCATGGAGTTCACCGAAGAGGATTTATCCCTTGATTCAATTATTCCCGACTCGCCGAATCAGCCTTATGACATGCATAAAGTCTTGGCCTGTGTTCTCGACGACGGTGATTTCCTCGAAACCCAACCGCTTTTCGCTCCCAATATTTTGTGTGGATTTGGTCGAGTCGAAGGTCACCCGGTTGGAATTGTCGCCAACCAGCCCATGCAGTTTGCGGGAACACTCAATATTGAGGCATCCGAAAAAGCTGCACGTTTCGTTCGCACCTGTGATGCGTTCAATCTTCCCGTCATAACTTTTGTTGACGTCCCCGGATTCCTACCGGGCACCGACCAAGAGTGGGATGGAATTATTCGTCGCGGTGCGAAACTGATTTACGCCTACGCCGAAGCAACGGTCCCCAAACTCACTGTTGTCACCCGCAAGGCCTACGGCGGCGCTTACGTGGTCATGGGTTCAAAGCACCTACGTGCTGACCTCAACTTGGCTTGGCCCACTGGAGAAATTGCGGTCATGGGCGCTCAGGGTGCCGTTAACATCTTGTACCGCAAGGAACTTGCTGGCGCTGCTGACCCTGTTGCCGAGCGCGCAGCTCGAATTGAGGAATACACCGAGAAGTTCGCTAACCCCTATGTCGCGGCAGAGCGGGGCTACATGGACCGAGTGATTTTCCCGCATGAAACCCGCTTGCAGATCACCCGGGCATTGCGGGCACTTCGGACCAAGCGCGCATCATTGCCGCCCAAAAAGCACGGAAACATTCCGCTGTGACCTCCCCACACCTTCAGGTAATCCGAGGGGACGCGAGCCCAGAAGATATCGCAACACTTCTGGCAGTGTTTTCTGCATTACAAGGCAATGCGCAAACGCATGAGCCCACCGCGATCAACGCTTGGACTAACCCGGCTGCCGCCATGCGCGCTTTCCCCATGCCTGGACCCGGCGCTTGGCGCGCATCGGGTCTGGCCCAATAAGGGAACGAATGCAACTCATTTTGGCTTCAGCGTCACCTGCACGCCTCGCGACCTTGATCAACGCTGGAATTAACCCGATTGTGCGCGTGAGTCACGTCGATGAAGAGGCCATTGAACTCAGCATGGCGACCGCGACCCCGAGTGAGATTGCGCAGGCACTCGCCCAAGCTAAATGTGAAAAAGTCACTCAGGAACTTGCGGACAATAATGAATTAACTCCCAACACGATCGTGATTGGTTGTGATTCCGTTTTCGAACTTAACGGGAAGCCCTACGGCAAGCCACAAAACGCCGCTGAGGCGAAAGCCCGTTGGCGAGAGATGATGAACACGACCGGCATTTTGCATACCGGTCACTACGTCACTTTCACAAACGAACTTGGGGAACGAAGTACCGCGGAGGCAACAGCGAGCACCCAAGTTCACCTGGGTGAACTCACAGACGCTGAAATGGACGCGTACGTCAGCAGCGGTGAACCCTTTGCGGTTGCTGGAGGATTCACCCTTGACGGTCTCGGTGGAGCATTCGTGCAAGGGGTAACCGGGGATCCCTCAAATGTCGTCGGAATCTCACTTCCCACCGTTCGCACACTGTTAACCGAGCTTGGAATCACGTGGACAGACCTGTGGAATCAAGCCCGATAAGATCGCTCAATAACCGAAGGGAAGTTACGTGAAAAGAGTTTTGATCGCCAACCGTGGTGAAATTGCAGTTCGAGTAATTCGTGCCTGCAAGGACGAAGGAATTGAGTCCGTTGCGGTCTACGCCGATCCTGACCGCGACGCCTTGCATGTCAGGCTCGCAGATCACGCATTCGCATTGGGTGGTTCAACCGCCGCCGAGTCATATCTTGATATTGCCAAGGTGATCAATGCCGCAAAGGAATCTGGCGCCGACTCTGTTCACCCCGGCTACGGTTTCCTCTCAGAAAATGCTGATTTTGCCCAAGCCGTCATTGATGCGGGTCTTATTTGGATTGGCCCTCCCCCCTCAGCCATTCGTTCCCTCGGTGACAAGGTGAGTGCCCGTCATATTGCCCAGCGTGCAGGGGCACCTCAGGTACCCGGAACCCCCGATCCAGTCAAGGACGCAAGTGAGGTCGTTGCTTTCGCCAAAGAGTTTGGTCTACCCGTTGCAATCAAGGCTGCTTTCGGTGGTGGCGGACGTGGACTTAAAGTTGCCCGTAACCTCGAAGAGATCCCAGAACTGTACGACTCAGCGGTACGTGAAGCTATAGCCGCATTCGGTCGCGGTGAATGCTTCGTCGAACGTTACCTTGACAATCCACGTCACGTGGAAACCCAAGTCCTTGCTGACCGTGAAGGCAATGTTGTTGTCGTGTCAACCCGCGACTGCTCACTTCAACGCCGTCACCAGAAATTGGTCGAAGAAGCACCGGCACCCTTCCTCACTCAAGAGCAACTCGATGCGCTGTACGCCTCGTCAAAAGCAATCATCAAAGAAGCCGGCTACTACAACGCTGGTACTTGCGAGTTCCT
>CAMAVT010000023.1 GCA_945861775.1 Bifidobacterium breve | reverse complement strand
CCTGATGAAGTCTTGATAGGCGCCAATTCCTTCATTCATCCATGCTTCCCGGTCCACAGCGGGATCTGGTAGATGCTTGGCGAAAAACCCACCCTTTGCCCCAGCGGGAACAATCACGGCGTTTTTCACTTCCTGAGCCTTGACCAGCCCAAGGATTTCCGTTCGGAAGTCCTCGCGTCGATCACTCCAGCGCAAACCGCCACGAGCAACAGCACCGAAACGCAGATGCACTCCCTCGACCCGCGGGGAATAAACCCAGATTTCATGTGCCGGCTTGGGCAATGGAAGATCGTTGATCATCATGGGCGCCAATTTGAATGCCAGGGTTTGCGCTCCCGTGAAATAGTTTGTCCGCATCGTGGCCTCAAATAGGGACCAAAACAGACGCAGAATCCGATCGTGATCCAATGAAGGAACTAGTGCAAGGAGTGCCTCAAATTGCTCGCGGGCGGAATCAGACTCCCTCTCCCGATCTCCGGTAAACGCAGGATCAAATCGAACCCGGAAGAATTCGATAAGCAAACGAGTGATCTCAGCATTTCCCACAATCACTGACTCGATGTAATCCTGGCCGAAAGTAGAACCGATCTGTCGAATGTAACGTGCATATGCTCGAATCAGTTTGGCGTCTTGCCACGTTAAACCTGCTCGAGTGACTAAGGCATTGAATACATCACTTGCTATTTGACCATGCCAGGCTGATTCAAATGCCGATTCAAATCGGGTGAATAGTGTTTCCGCACCATAAATTTCCCCCGTTGGGAGAACCAGACCAAAATCGAGGATCCATGCCGGTACGCGATCGGTTCGCGTAATCTCATAGGGATGCTCGTCCAAGACTTCCACACCAAGGCGCTCGAGAATCGGCAAGATTTTGGTCAGCGGCATTGCTGATCCCACCCGAATCACCTTAAATCGCAGTTCGCGAGAGTCACTGGCGACCGGCGCATAGAGGTTGAGTGACAGCTCACCCGGCTCAAGTTGTTCAATGATCAAGGCATCACTCACGCCTACGCTGGGATCAAAGTCCTCTTTATAACCTTCCGGAAAAGCATCCGCATAAACGGGAATGAGCTCGGAGTTGTTTCCAGCCAAGACAAGTGACTGATACTCATCCATCCAACTCCGACTGGCACTGGTTAATCGCACTTCGAGTTCCCCCAGATCTGGGCGAGCAATTTCGACTCCACTGGGCATGTGAATTACGTAATGCAATCTCGCTAACACCGACTCGGAAACGCGTGCACTGTAATCCACGCTAACTCCCCCAAAGGCTTCCCGCAAAATACCTTCCAAGCTCAGTCGGACGGCTGTCGTATACCGGTCTCTGGGGAAATAAACCAGCGCTGAAACGAATCTTTCATAGGGGTCGTAACGGGTAAACAATTTTGTTTGACGCCGTTCTTGTAACTTCAAAACCGATTTCGCGATCTGATTGAGTTGGTCAACATCCATTTGAAAAAGTTCATCACGTGGATAGGTATCCAAAAATTCTTCAAGGTCTTTCGCGCTGTGGGATCCGGTAACGAAATCAAGTTTTCTTTCGACATTTAGATGCTTTGCACGCAAGACGGGAATGTCAGTGACCCTGTTTGAATACGCTCGACCGGCAAAAAGTCCGAGAAAACGCCTCTCACCAATAACATTTCCTTGGCTGTCAAATTTCTTGACACCGACATAATCTAAAAATGCTGGTCGGTGAACAGTTGATCGGGAATTTGCTTTACTCAACACTAAAATAGTTTTCTCCCGAGCCTTGGCTCGCACGGCGGGTGGCAAGATTGAAAAACTCTTCGAGTTTTTTTCGTCAGGGCTTTCCTGTAAAATACCCAAACCTGAACCAGGGACTGGCCGCAATGCATCCTCGCCATCTTGTACAACTAAGTCGTATTCGCGATACCCAATAAATGTGAAACTTTCCTGGGTCAACCACTCAAGAAATGCAATCGATTCGACAATTTCATCTGGGTCAACACCCAAAGGTGGTAGACGACGCAGATCATCGGAGACTTCAATGGCTTTTGTTCGCATTGAGCCCCAGTCATTCACACACTTGCGAACATCGTTGAGGACCCGCTCAACCCCTGCAACAAGTCCAACCAGATTGTCAGAGATAAAGTCCCGCTCGATATGAATGCGCATCCAGGATTCTGCAGTCATCCCTTTTTCGATTTCATTAACGTCGAGGTCATGCACTGCGGTTAACTGATGCGCTTCATCACGGGTTACGGCAAAGAGTGGATGTGCGAGCAGTTGAATTGCTCGACCTTCACGCGTTAGCTCTGAAGTGACCGAGTCAACCAAGAAGGGCATGTCATCTGTGACTATTTCGATAACCGAGTGACTCGCTCCCGGTAGATCCGGGGTCCATGCCCGAACCATCGTTTTCCCGTGCATTCCATTTGGTCTGACACTGGCCCATACCACCATCTCTGCGGCTTGCTCAATTGCAATTGGATCACTTGCTTCAAAACCCAAATCTGTACGGGACTGATCCTTAAACAGTCGCCGAGCAACCAGGTCGACTAATCCTGGGACCGACGCGCGTGGGGAGCTCACTCCCTTAGGCTAGCCGTGAAAAGCGATTCAGGTATAGAGGAGATGAGATTTACATGCCCACCTCGTTTGAGTACACCCAAAATTTCACTGGTAGTCCATCTGATGTTTTTTCAGTGCTTTCCCAAGAAGAATTCATCATGGCGAAATGCGACGCAACCGGTTCACTCTCGACCCAGGTCAGGGTAAGTCAAGACATAGACAGTCAGGTAGACACCCTGACTAGCATCCGAGTACTGCCTGCGGACTTGCCAGCTCCGGCTAAGTCACTCGTTGGGGACACAATTACCGTCACGGAGACCCAAGTGTGGAGTGCGCCAGGCCCAGACGGTGGTCGAACGGCAACCGTCACCGTTGAATTCTCTGGCCCTATGGGCTTTACCGGAACCCTAGAACTCGTCCCAACCCCAGCAGGTAATTCAACAATAACGAGTCGTGGCACATTCACTGCCAATGTTCCATTTATCGGTGGCAAAATCGAGAAAGTGGCCGCCGAACAAACCCAGCGCTATCTCTCTGCCGAAGAGCGCGTCGCAGGTGAGTGGCTCGCGCGCTGACAAGTTACGCGGTTAGACGGTTTGCTTAGTCCAGGTCATCGGGCTAGTACGCATGGACGTTTGCAGGACCAGTTTCCTTCGGGTTGAATCCATCAAGTTGGTTCCGATCGCGGTTAAGTCCTCAGCCGTCGGGGTGGCAATGAAAACTTGAGCGCCACCCGCTTCAACGGCAGCAATTTCGCTTGCCGCAGTTCGAGCAACGACGCCTCGCCACTGGCGCTCTAATTTAGCGGTGAGACTTTTCGGATGATCCGATTCAGTGATCGACATTGGGGCGATTACATACACTTCTTCATAGCCTTCGTGACTAACGACATCAATGCTGGTTGCAGACACCGCACCGCCGTCGACATAAGTGCGGTTACCGATCTTTACGGGTGCATACCAACCTGGGATTGCGCAACTCGCCATAACTGCCTCAGATAATGAGACATGGGGTGCTCCCGCCCTACCGAATACAACTCGTTTACCGCTTTCGTAGTCCATCGCAACGATCCACACGGCCGGGTGTCTGCCGTCAGCATGTTCCCCCGTTTGTGCCCACTCACCCAGTGGTGAGACCGCGTCAATCAAGTGCCCGACCCGTTCTAGGCTCTTGCCGCCCGGTGGTAGCAGTCCCGAAAGCATTGCCGTGAGGGGGAGTTCCCCCAAGTTAAGCAAACCGGAGCCAAACAACTTGGGCGAACCCGGCCTCAAGATGCGTGGCCATCCGGGTCGTGATCCACCTGTTGCCCGCACTGGATTCCATTCGTAACCTGCCAATGGACCGCTTGTCACTTTTTCGTCACCGTACTCCTGACGAAGCTCACCGGTGGTGACCCCACTTGCAATTAGCGCGGCCAAAACGGAGCCAGCGGATGTGCCCACGAGTAATTCACATTCACGCGCGGCGATACCGAGTTCGGCTTCCAGCGCACCTAATGCACCAACGGCCCAAGTTCCACCTAGTACACCTCCACCACCAATGACGATTGCACGGCGGGGCATCAGGAAGCAACCACCCGAAGGTGTTTCTCACCGGTGGTCCCAGGTGAACTGCTTCGTTGTTCAATTGAAGCACGCAAACCAATGATCGACTCGCGGATGCTTGTTGCAATGACGTCAAGGTCTTCGAGGGCATCCCGATCTGCCATGAGCCCGATGTACAAGCCACCGTTGTAACTCGTCAGCCCAATACTCAAAGCCTGACCGGGTACCAAGGGAACACATGGATACGAGGAAAGCATTTCTGAGCCCGCCGCATAAAGCGCGTGTTGTGGCCCGGGAACATTGGTGATCGTTACGTCATATGCTCGACGCGTAAGCGTTGAAGCCATCCGTGCACCAAGTGCATGAACTGAGGCTGGCCCGAACCCTGCAATGTCAATAATCGCGCGCGCACCAAGAAACTCACGGGTTGGGTCAAGGTCAGACATTTGTTCAACAACACTGAGTAGCCGGTCAACCGGTTCGAACTGCGCGACCGGCAACTCTATTACATAAGCATTCACTGCGCCGCCCAGAGTTGGTTGCTCAACGCGTGAATCAAGGGATACCGGGACCAATGCATTAAATCTTTCTTGACCAGTTGGCATTCCATCTCGTCTGATCAACCAATTCCGCAGAGCTCCTGTGAGAATGGTCAAAATGATGTCATTAACGTTAACGCTTTGACCCGTTAATGCCGCTGCAGATTTACGTATTTCACGTAATTCCTGCAGATCCACATCGACGGAAACGAACCGGCGTTGCGCACCAATTTTGACCTTCAAGGGTGAGCGAGTGCGAAAGCGAGCTAAAGAAATAAGGTCGTTTATTGCTGATTGAGCGGCACCCACCGCGCTACCAACAACAGCCTGCGTTCCTGCAATAACTTCACCGGTGGTGCTTGCCGCAAGTTCAAGTGCTGCGGTGGGATGGGTGAAGACCTCAGTAAATGCCGCGCTGATTAATTCAATACCTGATGGCTCTGCCGCTGGGCGCCATGAACTCGGTGGTCCAACGGTGACCTGTGACTCGCTGTCGAAGATCACTTGGGAAATGTCAAGGGCTGCGAGGCCATCGACAAGTGCTTCATGACTTTTGGTGACTATTGCGAATCGTCCGCCGGAGAGCCCTTCAATTAAATACATTTCCCACAACGGACGGGTTCTATCCAGCGGGCGACTCATCAACCTTGCTACCAACTCGTCAAGTTGGTCCCGGTTACCCGGCTTTGGCAACGCGGATCGCCTCACGTGGAAGGAGACATCAAATGATGTGTCATCGACCCAGACAGGGCGAAACATGCCCAATGGGATGTCCTTCACCCGCTGACGGTACCGAGGCACAAAGGCCAATCGGGCTTTGATCAATTTAACCAAAGTTTCGTGATCAAAGCCGGTGTCCGGGGCGGTAAAAATGGACACACTCCCAATATTCATAGGGGTTTCAGAGCTCTCAATATAGAGAAATGATGCGTCAAGACTGCTCAACCGCTCCATTCCTTAAAGCCCCTTCCACGCGAAGCAAGACCCCGACCAAAGTGCCCAAGGTGCGTATTCGGACATGTTAGTGGCAGAATGTGCAAGTGCCACTTCCCACATGGGTTCGTTTTGTTCGCGCCTCCGTAATCATCCCGATTCTTAGCGTTTCCCTGCTCGCTGGTCTTCTCATCGGCTTTCTGGCGACTTCGGACTCCCCCAGCGCAATCGCTCAACCGGTCACGGCCAGCGAAATCGTGGTTGAACCCACCGCGACACCCACTCCGACGCCCACTCCGACTCCCACCGCGACACCTACTCCGACGCCCACTCCGACTCCTACCGCGAAGCCAATCAAGCCCAAGAAACCAAAGCCGGCAACCCGCGAACGTAAAGCCAAAAATGTCCCAGAACGTCCACTTGATGACAACATCGGTCGACGGATCGTCTATGACAAGGCATTGATGACCGTGTGGGTCATGGATGAATTTGATGAAGTCGTTTACCGCTTCCCCGTTGTCGGACGGTGGGATCGCCCCGTAATGGGGAAATACAAAATATATTCGCAGTCACAACACAGTGGTAATCCCAATTCCAAAGTGACCTTTGATCACATGACGCGATTCGCTTATGGGATAGACGGCAAAACCCCCATTGGTTTTCACAGCATTCCCGAGTATTACAACGGGGAAATGATGCATTCTACAGATCAGTTGGGACTACCCGTTGCGACTGGCGGTTGCATCCGTATGGATGCGAAAGATGCTAAGAAACTGTACAAGTGGGCTGAAATTGGGGACACGGTCTACGTTCTTCCTTCTCCGTAGATTCTCCCTTCCCCGTAGAGACGCACCTGCACACTCACCAATTGCTTTTATCAATGGACCTCGGGAATTGAGTTCTCCCAACGTGCTCGCTTTTTTGACCATCGCGGTTGCGTTCGGGTCGCTGGGTAGATAACGAACTTCAAGTTCAGGATCAAGGGCCGCGCATATTGCCCCAAATTCCCGTTGAATCTGATGCGCGTCAGATTTGTGAACCATATTTACAACAATGCACCTACGCGCACTTGCAAACAGTGAACTATGGGTGCTGTAGACACTGGCCAGCCTTTGAGCACCTAATGCGTCAGCTCTAGTGAGTACAAAAACCTGATCCGAATTCTCTAGGACCGTCCTGGTCACCACAGTTCGTCGAGGGACCAAGGTAGGTGCCAGATTGATCCCGAGTTCTCCATCAAGTTCATCAAGGCCAGCACCCAGATCGATCACAACGTGATCGAAATGCTCTCGAGCGCGGTCAACAATTTTTTCCATGGCACCGGCCCGCACCTCGGGCCACCGTGATGGGTCAGAAAGACCGGTCATTACCCAGAAATTGGGTGCGATCGCCCTGACACAGTTAGCTAATGAACGCGAGTCCAAGGCATTCGCTTCGGCATAACGTGCTGCGACAACGATTCCACTGACATCTTCGTCGATCCCCAGTGTCAAAGCAATTGATGGAGCGATGGTGTCTGCATCGATGAGGAGCACGCGAGCCCCTTGCTTTCCCAGAGCCTCGGCGAACCCAATGGCAAATGTGGTGCGTCCATGTGAGCCAGGTGGCCCCCAACATGCGCTCACTTGGCCGACCTTTTCAGGATTATGCTGTTGCTTTTTTTCATGCACCCCAACGCTGACCAACATGGCCTGCCGCAGTTCTGAGAGCAGATCAAAGCCAGCATGATCGGCTCGCAAAATTCGGCCCGCATTCCACGAACGCGCAAGTGCTTCCTGGTGGTCATCAAATGCAATGACAGCCACCGATGCAACGTGAATTGTGAGAATGGCAAAAATCTCACTGCTCATACGTGGAAGTTGTGCGCTCACGAGCACATGAGTTCCAGGAACCACCGCGCACACCGAGAGGAGCTCTGGTGCATCAGTGCAACGTCGACTTATTTCAATTCCACCCGCGTTGGCCAAAGTGATTAACTCTGCTTCCGCCAGCGCCCCACTCAACGCCCAGACCATAGTAAATTCAGTCGAGCCTGCGCCATTTTTTTGACTCACTGGGAAACCTGCGATTCCAACGGGACTTTGACCAGATCAATTACTCCTGTTCGAATTGCTTGGACGAGGTCGGGAACTTGGGCAACCGGCACGAGCAGCACCACACCGATTTCTCCGCCGGTCCCCACTACATCATTTGCAACCGCTCGCACTGTTAGCCCTGTGAGCACCAGCATCGGTGGCAAAATTGACCCGACTGACCCAGCATCCTTCGAACTCGACCACACGTCAACTTGATCACCCGCGTTGAGCCCGATCGCTACGTGCAGTGGGTCAACCGGCACTGTAACCACACGTGAATCCGCTGGAGGCAAGGAACTAAGTGCCGCACTCGGGATGAACTCTCCGGCTCCGATCGGCCGCACCACAATCCCGGAAGGTGGAACGAGACCTCGAAAATATGGCTCCTGCGCTCCATTGAGAGCGACAACAACCGCCTCGACCCCCGTTAAAGGACTTCCTAGAGCAAGTTCGGAGTTGGCTCGCCACAGGGTCACCGTCTCCTCACCTGATGCCATGACCCGCGCCCCGACAAACATTGAAGCAATCAACAGAGAAATACCGAGCCACAGTCGCAGATCACTCCACCGGGCAGACTTTCGACTACGCGGCTTAACCGACCGCTCCTTACCCCAACGAACTCGCATACAACACCTTCTTGCTCGCTCACGTATTTCACGGCCGCCGTGCGATCGCAACACCGGTGCCCCCACTATCTGCCCAAACCCCAGATTCACGAAATGGTTATCCACAGGTGAAGGGTGGTTGCTGCGTTGAACCAAAGACTTTGGCACTATGTGCCCATGGCCCGTTTTCTCACTCTCGCCGACGTCGCGGAAACCCTCAACATTTCCTCCGCTCAAACCTACGCATTGGTTCGTAGCGGTGATTTGCCCGCGATCAAAGTTGGTGGACGTGGACAATGGCGCGTGGAAGCCCAAGCACTTGAGGAGTACATCGAAAATATGTACGCCCAAACCCGCGAATTTGTCTCAACCCACCCATTTGGAAAAGATGATGACTCCGGTCCAACCTCAAACTAAGAAATAACTTTCATCGAAATCATCGAACCAAGTGAGACGACCAGTCGCCCCTGCATACCGACACCGTTATCAAGTTCAATGAAGTCTCGGCCAACAGCGGCCACTATCCCGTTAATGGGACTCGAAGAGTTATTAGTTCTTATGGCCACCCGGCTACCCCACTGCCCGCGGAGCCAAGATCCTTCTCGAAATCCGATTCTGATTCGGGCCAACGCTTCAACGACCGGAGCTAGACCGCGGGGAAGTCCGCGTGCCGAATTTACACAACCGGTCCGAATGAGATACTCAAAAGTTCGCGCCGACTCACCCTCACAGCACCGCAGCAAAATGAATTCACCGGATGCGCTGATTTCGGTGAGAATTCCACAACAACGAACCCCGCGGACATCAAGGTCAACCGGTTCCCCCCGAGCCTGTGTTAACCGGGCGACCAAGGTCATCTCGCTCCACTGTGCTTCGGCAAGTTCAGCAGCCTCAGCCAGCACCTCTTGATCAAGTTGGGCCTGCACGCTGGCCTGGGCTTGAATCCAAACTTCGGGAATGTGCACTTGGCAAGTTTGTGTGCGCCCTCACGTATTTGCCAATTAATTTCACCGCCTGTGGATACGTGTTTGAAATTCCTATTTATGGGCATAACTGGGATGTAAGCAAAATTGGGTCTTGACAAAAGAGATGTCCGTACCTACATAATGCATACGTATTTAAAAATAGGTAAACATAATCAAACAAAGGCAAATGCTAAGAAGCATCCACCGCGAATTTTTGTGAGGATCACCATGACGAACCACTTAATCCCCCACGACAAGGGCAGTATTGGAACAACTGATCGAGCTCCTGCCCCACCACCGATTTTGAGGGTGCTCAATGGGGGGATCCCCGATCACATTGACTACAAAGAGCAACTTCCATTAGCCCTGACGTGGCAGATCGCTCCCGGAGTTCCCGCTTCTCGCCCACTTGAGTTGGTACCCGATTCCACCGGATCATCGGTGTTGCCCAGTCACATTCGGGTCCCCAATGAAGAGGGAGATCTCGTTGACGTCCCACACCCGATCAGCTGGGCCGGCCACATGGCCCGCATGGTTTTTGAAGTGGGTTGCGGTGAACGACCCAGTGCACAACTCAACCGTTGGGTGAGTCGCGATCAACTTTCCCTGCTTGCCATGCGCGGTCGAAGTTATGCTCGGCACCCTTCAACCCGTGCTCAAAAAGGCCTATCGCGACTGCGTAAGGTTCGTGGTGTGCGAGCAATGCAGGTTGCTCCCGGCATCATTGAAGCCAGTGCCGTACTGGTTGGCACTGCACGTTCACACGCAATTGCAATGCGCATGGAAGCGGTTGGCAACCAATGGTTGCTCACCGCTATCGAAATGCGCTAGCGCTTTCGGTTAGCTCGCTCAATTCGCCTACGCTCGGCCCGGCTTGCGTTGGGATCCACCTCGATGATCCCGCCTTCCCCCGCATCCATTTCACCGTGAACCACTCCGCCTTCTGCATCAACATCAGGTGCCGAATACTCCAAATGCTTCGGGCGCTGTGGGGCTAATCCTTTGGCTTCTAAGTTCAGCGCAGCGCCAGCGCTGGTTCCCGTCGCGTCAACGAGACCTTCAATCGCTGCTGCCGCTTCCTCGTCGACTTCAGGTTTGACGGCAACTTCTGCGTGGAAGAGATAACCAACTGTCTCTTCCTTGATTGAGTCCATCATGGCCGTGAACAAATCGAATCCTTCACGCTGATACTCAATCAGCGGATCCCGCTGCGCCATGGCTCGCAAGCCGATTCCATCACGCAAATAGTCCATCTCGTACAGGTGCTCGCGCCATTTACGGTCCAGCACCGAGAGAATCACCCGGCGTTCAAGTTCACGGGTGACCTCCTCGCCCAATTCTTCTTCGCGAACGTCATAAGCTTTCTCGGCGTCTTCGACCAACATATTGCGGAGGAAATCAGCACTCAATCCGCCAATGTCGCCACCGGATTGATCGAGGACTTCATCGAGTGTTAGTCCAACGGGGTACAGAGCCTTGAGTGCATCCCACATTCTGTTGAGATCCCATGACTCTGGGTAACCATCACGGGTTACCGACGTTACATAACCGTCCACTGTTGCAGTGATGAACTCTCGGACCTGCTCTTCGATGTTTTCACCCTGCAAAACACGACGTCTTTCGTCATAGATGACCAGCCGTTGGCGGTTGAGAACATCATCGTATTTCAGAACATCTTTTCGAATCTCGAAGTTCTGTGCTTCAACTTGGCTTTGTGCCGAACGAATAGCATTCGACACCATTTTTGCTTCGATCGGGACGTCGTCTGGGACGTTAAAGCGTTGCAAGAATGCATTGACCATGTCGGCCTTGAACAAACGCATAAGGTCGTCTTCGAGTGAGAGATAAAACTGGGACTCACCTGGATCACCCTGTCGACCGGATCGGCCTCTGAACTGATTGTCAATCCGGCGGGATTCATGCCGCTCAGTACTCAAAACATAAAGCCCACCGAGACCAACAACTTCGTCGTGTTCGGCCTTCACACTTGCTGCTGCTATTGCTAACGCAGGCTTCCAAGCCGCTTCATAGCCTTCTGGGTCCTCGACAGAGTCGAGTCCTCTACGACTGAGGTCAGCGGCCGCAATGGCCTCGGCATTTCCGCCCAACATGATGTCAGTGCCTCGACCAGCCATATTGGTAGCAACCGTCACGGCTCCTCGACGACCCGCCATGGCAACAATTGCTGCTTCGCGTTCGTGCTGCTTCGCGTTGAGGACTTCGTGGGGAACACCATTTTTCTTCAATAAAGCTGATAACTCTTCGGATTTGTCAACGCTCGTTGTTCCAATGAGGATTGGCTGACCGGTTGCATGTCGCTCAACGATGTCTTCCAGGACCGCGGTGAACTTGGCTTCCGCGGTTCGGTAAATCAAGTCTGCATTATCTTGGCGGATCATGTCACGGTTGGTGGGAATCGGCACAACTCCCAAGTTGTAAATCTGATTGAATTCGGCGGCCTCGGTCATGGCGGTACCGGTCATGCCACCCAATTTGTCGTAGAGCCGGAAGAAGTTCTGCAAGGTGACCGTGGCCAGCGTTTGATTCTCAGCCTTGATGTCAACGCCTTCTTTTGCTTCAATCGATTGGTGGAGTCCTTCGTTGTAGCGGCGCCCTTTCAAAATACGGCCCGTATGTTCATCAACGATAATTACTTCGCCATCCATGACCACGTAATCGCGGTCCAATTTAAATAATTCTTTCGCACGAATCGCGTTGTTCAAATAGCCAACCAGAGGCGTGTTCACCGTGTCGTAAAGGTTGTCAATTCCCAGTTCGTCTTCGACAAAATCAATTGCCTCTTCATGCACGCCAACTGTCTTCTTCTTCTCATCTACTTCATAGTGCTGATCTCGAACCATCTTCTTTGCAATACGAGCAAACTCCGCATACCACTCGGTAGCTTGGTCAGCAGGTCCGCTAATGATGAGTGGTGTTCGTGCCTCATCGATCAAAATTGAATCAACTTCGTCGATTACGGCAAAATTTTGGCCGCGCTGAACCATTTCCGCAGCCGACCACGCCATGTTGTCGCGCAGGTAGTCAAATCCAAATTCATTGTTCGTTCCGTAGGTGATATCCGCTGCATATGCTTCGCGCCGTTGCGCAGGTGTCATGCCGTTCAGAATCGTGCCGACACTGAGCCCGAGGAAACGGTGAACACGCCCCATCCATTCGGAGTCACGCTCGGCGAGGTAGTCATTGACGGTGACAACGTGGACACCTTTGCCGGAAATCGCATTGAGATAGGCCGGTAGCGTTGAAACCAGGGTTTTACCTTCGCCTGTGCGCATCTCCGCAATATTGCCTAGATGAAGTGCTGCCCCACCCATGATCTGGACGTCATAGTGCCGCTGGCCCAGGGTTCGCTTGGATGCCTCTCGCACGGCGGCAAATGCCTCCGGCATCAGGTCATCAAGACTCTCACCCTCGGCATAACGCTCCTTGAACTCGTCAGTGAGTTCACGCAATTGCTCATCGGTGAGGTCAACGAAGTCAGACTCAATCGAATTTACCGTCTTCGCGATCCCCTCCAATTTGCGGAGTGTTTTGCCTTCGCCTGCGCGAAGAATCTTGTCAAGAACGCCCACGTGAAACCTTCCAAGTAACGATTAGATAAAGCAGCAGGTGCCATCGTAGTTCCACAGGCGGAAATTGCCTCTAGCCACCCAGATCCCGGCCCGATAGACATGCCGCATGCGATCTATCCTGCAGAAGTTTGTGACTGAAATCAGTGATCTTGTGCTCGCCCGCGAGTGCATTGGCTGCACAACCCTGGGAACACTGATCTGCGCACATTGTCTAAGAACTGTCCAAAACAGGGCCCATATTATGCGGGATTTGAGATTCGATGACCTCGCAGAAGACCTTCGAATTCCCTTGGCGATCGCCCACCTGTACGCACCACCAATTGACGCCATGATTTACCGCTACAAAGACAATGCAATCCCTGAACTTGCCCGACTCCTTGCAAATTTACTTGCCGGGGCAATCGCACAAATTCCTGCGGTTATCCCTGTGTTCAACCCTGTCTTCAACCCTGAGTTCAACCCTGAAAACGG
The DNA here is from genome assembly GCA_945861775.1 of Bifidobacterium breve. Lineage (GTDB taxonomy): Bacteria > Actinomycetota > Actinomycetes > S36-B12 > S36-B12 > UBA4592. Next base: position 7,678 of record CAMAVT010000023.1, on the reverse strand, counting down.
GCCTACATTGGCTCAGCTTCCCATCTTGATTCCTATTCCCTCAAGGAAGTCATCGATTCGAGCGCGTGGATTTGACCCGATGAGCCTCATATCCGATCACCTCGCGCGTGCTGGCTACCCGATTGCTCCTTGGCTGGTAGATCAACGCGGTGCAGGTCGCTCTAAGACCTTGGGTTCAGCCGACAGAATGCATGCGGCCCATGACGCGTTCCGAGTGGGGCGAATTCCCGAGCGCTACGCATTCAACCCGGTTCCCGTGATTGTGATTGACGATGTGACTACGAGTGGGGCAACATTCAATGCAGCGGTCTCCCAACTCTTGCTAGCGGGCGTTCATGTAATTGGATGCGCTGCTGTCGCAGGCGTGCGTAAAAGGTGAAGCAACATAACCGGGTATTTATCCGGGATAGGCGGCAGCACTTCCTTGGATGCGCACAATCCACGACTGTGACGAATTCTCATAGATGGAGCCATCCGCAGAGGTCACGAGCGAGGGCAAACCTGGCGCAGCGGCAATGGATACCGGATCAGCGGGTGAACCTTGGGCTTGAACTTCACCGCGCCCCAAATCAATTTCATAAATTTGAAGTGTTCCCGCCGTTTCAGTCGCAATGACGGAAATCGTATTGGCACTTGACCAAGCGAGTGCGGTTACAGCACTTAATTTGGACTCGACTCTCATCGGCTTAAGCAATTGGATTCGAGTTACATTTGCAGGAGTTGGTCGACTCACTTGCGCAAGCAGTAGCACAAAACCCGTCGCGGTGGAAACAATCATCGCCGCGCGAGTGCCATCACGTGATGGGATGACTGATTGCACGAAATCACCTTGGTCAAGTCCAATAATTTCGATTTCATATGTTTCGCCGGTTGGTAGCAATGTCTGCGCAATGCCTCGGTCAGTGACAATCCAGGCAGTAGTGTCTCCATCAAATGCAAGCGACTGCGCTCCCACTAGAGCATCTGCTGTAGGAGTTACGGATTCAAATGCGGAACCGATGAGCAGGCTGCCCCACAGGAGTTCACCATTCGGAGTGGATGCAATCACTCTCTTTCCATTATTGGAGACAGCGAATTTCGTAATGGCGCCTTCTTCTAGTGCCCCAAATTCACCCAGTACTGAAATATCTCCAGTGGAAGTCAGTCGCACTAAACCTGCGCCCGTCGCTGCGTAGCCAACGGCGTCAACCGGTAAACCATTTGGATTCACTTCTGGCCACGCGTCCCGCGACTGTGGCGAACTGGTCCCCGGGACGCTCAAAGGTGTTCCATTCACCAGGATTTCGATGAATTGCACTTCAGGTAATTGTCTCAAAGTCCACACAATCTGCTGCGATAAGGCGACACGTGCAGCGTCATTCGCTAACGCCACACTCGCAGTGAGGTTAACCCGCGCTATCCCGTTCTCAATAGGTACGGCGTCAACTGCCAGTTCAACACCTGTGGGAAATCCAGTCCTTACCACCGGACGCAGCCATTGATTCGGACCGGCAATGAGACGCTGAATCAGAGTTGTTCCTAAGGCAGGGCCAATGACCGGGATGAGCCTGGCATCAGGGACCAGTGTCTGAAAACTTGGATTAAAGAAGTACAGGGGGAAACTTCGATAGGCGCGGCTAACGTCAAAATTCGAGAGCAGCAACCCATCTGGGGCAAGATTGATCCGCCACTGGCCATCTCTTTGCGCCAAGAAAAAGCTCTGCTGCAACTGGGTACCCGGGTCTTCAACGGTGTATCGGCCAATATTTGAAATACGTCCATTCAATGTCGTGCTAAACAACACGGCCGCACCAGCTTCGACCAGGGTCGGGACACCGTCATAAACGATCACACCCGAATTTGGATCCCAATCCCCCGCAGCCTCCGGGGTCAGATAGCTGCGGGCGACCGCATGATTATTGTCAAATGATGCCGAGGACTCCAGAAAACCTTGCACAATCTCGGTTGGTGTCATGCCATCACGTGGTGGCCTGGCAATTACTCGAATGAATTGATTGGCACTTGTATTTGAGACAAGTTGGCCTTCCTCGATTGGTCCATCCGTGGGGACTTGCGCCACGAAAGATCCTGGCGCCATTCCGCAACCGGTGAGTAGCACACTTACCGCCACAAAAAGGAGAATCCTGCGCATCACGATCGACTCCTTCGCCATGGAGCAGTATCAAGGGGGTCTCGGGCTCGGGCCGCCAGATCAGCTAGTTCTGCTAGATCAGGCTGCGGAACAAGTTCTTCCACACCCGTTTCACCACCGGAAATCACACTGTCGGTGAATCCTTCAACCATCGACAGGGGCGAAGAATCAAACGCCTGACCCGCAACCCGGGGCAAAGTCAACCGAAAACAGGCACCTGCACCGGGTTCGCCGGCGGCCTCGAGCCAACCACTGTGAAGTCGAACGTCTTCTAATGCGATAGCAAGTCCCAGGCCTGTCCCTCCAGTTGTTCGTGCACGCGCCTTGTCTGCGCGCCAGAATCGACTGAACACCAAGCTGGCTTCCCCGGGCATGAGACCTACACCGAAATCACGCACCGTAATTGCCACCGCCTCGGCGTTGCCGGCAATTTCTATGACGACGTTGGTTCCATTGGCATGCTCAATTGCATTGTCCACCAGATTCCGAATCACCCGGTCAATTCTGCGTGGATCGCACTCAACAAATGCTGGACGTTCGTAGGCGGCAAAGCGAACTCGGAGAGAGTTTCGATCGGCAAGTGGCTCCGTTGCATGAATTATTCGTTCAATCATCGGTACAAGATCTATTCGATCTATTTCTAGGACAGCGGCGCCCGCATCAAAGCGTGATATTTCTAGTAGGTCTACGAGCAGTAATTCGAAACGATCAAGTTGCTCTTGTAGTAACTCCACAGATCGGGCATTGGATGCATCGAACGCACCCCGATCCTCATACATGACGTCAGCAGCCATGCGGATAGTCGTCAATGGTGTTCGTAGTTCGTGGGATACATCGGAAACGAATCTCTGCTGCAACAGTGAGAGTTGTTCCAATTGTCTAATCTGCCTGGCTAAATTCTGTGCCATCTCATTGAATGAGGTTGCCAGTTGTGCAAGGTCATCTTCTTTTTTGACCTGCATACGCTCATTAAGTTTCCCCGAAGAAAAGCGCCGAGCAATCCGCGCTGCCTCACGCACCGGGACAACCACCTGACGGGTAACCAGCAGGGTGACCAAGGCGACCAAGATCACGAGAACAATTCCAGCACCCAACACCGCGCTCGAGACGAGGTCAAGAGTTTCTTGTTCTTGATCGAGGTTGAACAGGTAGTACAACTCATAAGGGCCAACAGTCGGGACGTTAAGTGGCGCACCGACCAATAAACCAGGTGTGGTTCTTCCGTCCAGAAAAACAATCGGCGCATAAGTCCACGACTGTCGCCCTGTAGTCGCAATTGATTCCCGTAATTCATTGGGGATGCTCGAAACGGCAACCAAGTTTGTCCCCCGCTCTGGTGCATCAGAATCCGCATTCGTCGCAAGCAATAGAACATCAAATGCAGAGGGCGAACCCGAACGCGCACCCAATGTGGCAATCACACTGTCAACCAGGCGTGCCGCTGAGGGAGTGGCCGGACCGGTATTGGCCGCATCGAGTAAACGTTGCGCCTCACCCAAACCTGATGACGCTTCACTAATTGCCGAGCGATCCTTTGATTCCAAAAGCCCGGTTGTTACTCGAGACAAAAGCGAAAACCCAAGGATTGTCACAACTATTGAACTGAGGACCAAGGTTGATGCAGTGACGCGGAAAAGCAATGAGCGGCGCCAAATCTTCCTGCCCGCTCGAAATGGGGTCAATAGTGAATGGAAAATTCTCACGGTCGTGAAATCACGCTACAGAGGGCCAGCTTTGTAGCCCACACCACGAACCGTCAAAACAATATCGGGGCGTTCAGGATCATGTTCGATCTTCGCGCGCAGTCGTTGAACGTGAACATTGACGAGCCGGGTGTCGGCAGAGTGCCGGTACCCCCATACCTCCTCGAGCAAAGCTTCTCGTGTGAAAACTTGACCCGGCTTGCGCGCAAGGCATAGCAGTAGGTCGAATTCAAGTGGGGTCAATAAAAGGCTTTCCTCACCACGTCGCACAGTATGCCCCGTGACATCAATCTTCAGATCGCCGATCTGGAGTCCGGCGATGGCTGGCTCTTCATTTCGACGGACCCTGGCACGAATACGCGCAACAAGTTCCTTGGGTTTAAATGGTTTAACGATGTAGTCGTCAGCGCCGGCTTCTAAACCAACCACGACATCGACGGTGTCACTTTTCGCCGTCAACATTACAATGGGAGTTCCCGACTCCGCGCGAATAAGCCGACACACATCAACGCCATCTTTGCCGGGGAGCATTAAGTCCAGCAGCACGATGTCAGGCCGAGTCTCGCGGAAAACTCGTAGTGCTTCAGATCCATTGGAGCAGAAAACTGGATCGAAGCCTTCTCCACGTAAAACAATCCCAAGCATTTCAGCCAAAGCCATATCGTCATCGACGACCAAGACCTTGCCACGTGCTCCAGCGTCAGTGCGCAAACCTGCACCCATATTGCCCATCCCCCTATGTTGTCACCCTTGCACCGCACCCACAAGGCCGGACATGCCAGAAATGCAAATGCGGGGCAAATACCCACTATGGAGTACCTGCCCCGCACCAAGTTGCGAGATGCTAGTAATGCTGATTTTCTAGTAGCGGTAAGTCTCTGGCTTGTACGGGCCAGCCACATCGAGGCCGAGGTACTCAGCCTGTGGCTTCGACAACTCGGTGAGGTGTACACCCAGTGCGTCAAGGTGCAAGCGAGCAACCATTTCGTCAAGGTGCTTTGGTAGCACATGGACGCCGAGTGCGTACTCATCACGCTTGGTAAACAACTCGATCTGAGCCAGCACCTGGTTGGTGAAGGAGTTGCTCATAACGAAGGATGGATGACCGGTTGCATTTCCAAGGTTGAGCAAGCGACCTTCAGAAAGCATGATGATCGAGTGGCCATCAGGGAATGTCCATTCGTCGACCTGTGGCTTGATTGTCTTGCGCTTGATTCCGGGGAACTTAGCAAGACCCACGATGTCGATCTCATTATCGAAGTGACCAATGTTCCCGACAATGGCTTGGTGCTTCATCTGTGACATGTGCTCGGCCGTGATGACGTCGTAGCAACCTGTTGCAGTGATAATGATGTCAACTTTGTCAATGACGTCTTCGATCGTTGCAACTTGGTATCCGTCCATGGCAGCTTGCATGGCGCAAATGGGATCAACTTCGGTGACGATGACGCGTGCGCCCTGTCCACGAAGTGAATCTGCTGAGCCTTTGCCGACATCTCCGTATCCGGCGATGAGGGCAACCTTGCCACCGATGAGAACATCGGTTGCCCTGTTGATTCCGTCAACGAGGGAGTGACGACAGCCGTACTTGTTGTCGAACTTGCTCTTGGTGACAGAGTCGTTGACGTTGATTGCGGGGAACAACAATGAACCTTCGCGGAACATTTCGTAGAGGCGGTGAACACCCGTTGTGGTTTCTTCGGTGACACCGATAATTCCGGCACCAACATTTGTCCAACGTTGTGAATCTTCGGTGAGGGTGCGAGCCAGTGTTTCCAGGACAACCGTGTATTCCTCGGATGTGTTCTCATCAGGCTTGGGAACAACTCCTGCAGCTTCGAATTCTGTTCCCTTGTGCACGAGCAGAGTTGCATCTCCACCGTCATCGAGGATCATGTTTGGTCCCTTGCCGTCTGGCCACATCAGGATCTGCTCAGTGCACCACCAGTACTCGGGGAGGGACTCGCCCTTCCACGCGTAGACAGGAACACCCGATGGACTGTCAACGGTGCCATTGGGGCCGACAACAACAGCTGCGGCTGAATGATCTTGGGTGGAGAAAATATTGCACGATGCCCAACGGACATCGGCGCCCAATTCAACCAGCGTTTCGATCAACACGGCGGTTTGAATGGTCATGTGCAGTGAGCCGGTGATCCGGGCTCCCGTCAATGGCTTGGTGGTGCCAAACTTTTCACGCATGGCCATCAAGCCTGGCATTTCGTGCTCGGCGAGACGGATCTCATCGCGTCCAAATTCAGCAAGATTTAGGTCGGCGACCTTAAAATCTGGTGTTCCATCGGCCTTGAAAACACTTGCTTGACCGGTTGTGGCGTTTGCCATTGAAGCTCCTTTTTTAGTGCGGATATTGAGCACCTACTTTTCACGCTTGCTGCATGGTGAAAGAAACGTAAATGCTAAATAATTGGATTTCCACAACAAATTCCAGGGCTCCGGCTGCGTGGCTTCCCCTATTCTGCCAGATATCCACTTATTCGCACGTCGGCACACCCCAATCCGGGCCGAAAATCCCCTCACGACACCGTTCAGTCGTTGGGGTCCGCTACATCGAGGCCGGGCGCGGCACTGTCGGCATTAAGGCCACGATCAAGGTCGGGTTCCAAGAAGATGTACTTTGCACTGGGCACGGCACTGCGCAAAGACACTTCAGCCTCATTGATCGCCCGCGCAATTTGGACGCCGGTATCAGACTCATGAATTGCAATCTTGGCAGCAACCAGCAGTTCATCAGGACCGACATGCAATGTGCGTAGGTGAATTACTCGCTTGACACCTGAGGAACTTTCGAGTGCCTTGCGAATCGCTGCGACTTCCTCGGGTAAGGCGCTCTCACCGACGAGCATCGCCGTCATTTCAATTGCGAGGAAGATCGCGATCACGAGCAGTAGCGTGCCAATCCCCATTGCTCCCAGTGCATCAAAGCGGCCATCACCTGTGATCACCGCCGCACTAACACCGAGAAGGGCTAGGACAAGACCAAAGAGGGCACCGGCGTCCTCCAGCAGAATGACCGGGAGTTCAGGTTGGCGAGCGGCCTTTACAAAACCAAAAAGTGAACGCTTTCCACGCGATTTGTTCGCTTCCCGTAATGCGGTTCGAAATGAGTAGCTCTCGAGCCCGATCGCGATCACCAGAACAACGACAGCGATCCACCAATCATTTAGTGGTTCGGGTTGCTGCCATTTATGGATTCCTTCATAGAGGGAAAACAATCCGCCGATGAGAAACAAAACTATTGCGACGATAAATCCATAGACGTAGCGCCGTCTGCCGTATCCAAATGGATGACTTTCATCGGCCTGCTTTTTTGAGCGTTTATTTCCGACTAACAACAAGATCTGGTTTCCGGCGTCAGCAACACTGTGGATTGCCTCAGAGAGCATCGAAGAGGAGCCCGTGAGAGCAAAAGCCACAAATTTACTGATCGCAATTCCGATGTTTGCTACCAGCGCCGCAACTATTGCCTTTATGCCACCCTCGGTACTCATGAATGCATTCTAATGATTGCGCAGCGGCCGGCCACCGAGATTGCGGCCTTAGGTTCAACGGCAGTTAACACTGCAGCTTGTCCGGGGACCAGAGTGGTGTCAAGGATCTGAGCCGTTCCTTCGATACACAAAACTAAACGGAATTCTCCGGTAGGTGCATCGATGTCGGTGGGAAGCCTGGACTCATTCCCAAAAACTTCGACGCTAAATGGCGCATCAGTTACGGGTGGCAGCAAAGCCTCGCAATCAAGTGCGCGCAATGCCAATTCGGTATAAATCGGTTTGGGGGTGAGTCCAAGTCGCAGGACGTTGTCCGAGGAAGTCATAACTTCAAT
>CAMAVT010000022.1 GCA_945861775.1 Bifidobacterium breve | reverse complement strand
GTTCAATCTTGTCCATGGGGTGAGCGCGCCATACATGCTGCTCAATCGAGTCAACGGTTGCACTCTCATCATGTGGATCACTTGCACGGATGTGGGTCGGTTGGGTCATGTACCTGCGAGCCAAGTTCACAATCTGCCCTGGCATCGTGGCCGAGAACAACATGGTTTGGCGCTCGGTCGGGAGCATGGCCACAATGCGTTCAACATCGGGGAGGAAACCCATGTCGAGCATTTCGTCGGCTTCATCCATGACGAGTACGCGGACACTGCTGAGGTCAAGGTCCCTGCGGTTTGAAAGATCAAGGATTCGACCGGGAGTACCGACAACAACGTCAATGCCGGATTTGAGTGCATCAATTTGCGGTTCAATTGCGCGGCCTCCATACACGGCGAGTACACGAACCCCGAGATCCTTGCCCGCAATTGATAGATCCGATGCGACCTGTGAAGCGAGTTCACGGGTTGGGCAGACAACGAGTGCCTGTGGTGTTGAACCACCAGGAATACTCATTCGTTGCAGCAGTGGAACACCGAACCCAAGGGTTTTACCTGTTCCCGTTTTGGCTTGACCAATTATGTCGCGGCCATCGAGGGCCATCGACATGCACATTTCCTGAATCGGGAAGGCAAAGTCAATGCCCTTTGCCGCGAGGGCAGAAACAATTTTTGGGTGTGCGCCTAGTTCAGCGAATGATTTGGGCTGGGCCGGCGTATGTTCAGCCGGATTTTCCGGCAGACTTTCGATCGTGGTTGACAGAAGAACTCCAGTGTTAATGAGGCGGGAAACTGCCCGCTTCGGGGATCATGAGCGAGTGGCTCAATGGTTTTATGGTACCCCGATACTCTTATGGTGCTTGGCTAGCCCTAGGCAAGTGCGACACCCACATGCGAGCGGAGTTGATTCAGGCCGATGTCCCAGGAGTCGATAGAGCAAGAGTTAGACACTGACCCCCAATACCGGGCGGCGGTAATCGACCTTCTGGCGGTGCTTGCAGTGAGTGAGGTAACCGCATTTGAGCGAATGGCCGCGGACTGCATTCTGGCTCCAACTTTCGCCGACAAAGCGTCCATGGGGGAGTTGGCCACGACCGAATTCCGACATTTCATCTTATTGCGCAATCGACTTGTAGAACTGGGCGCCGATCCTGAAATCGCCATGGAGCCTTTCCGGCAAACCCTGGAGGAATTCCACGCCAAGACCAAACCAACCGACTGGCTTGAAGGTCTGATGAAAGCTTTCGTGGGTGATGGAATCGCACTCGATTTCTACCGAGAGATTTCTTCCTATGTTGACCCGCGAACCCGTGAATTGGTACTAGAAGTGTGCGACGACCTAACCCACGCAGCCTATGTTGTTGACCGGATCCGCGCGGCAATCGAAGAGGACCCTAAAGTTGCAGGGCGTTTAGCATTATGGGGACGCAGGCTCGTGGGTGAAGCTTTGTCCCAAGCTCAGCGAGTTGCCGCAGAACGTGATGCTTTGGCTGCACTCATTATTGGTGGGGTTGACCGGCCAGGCGCTGATCTGGCTGAAATTGGTCGCATGTTGGCGCGACTAACGGACAGCCACTCACGGCGCATGGCCGATCTTGGTTTAGCTGCCTAAAACTATTTGCCAAACCCAACGCGACGGCCGGCTGCCGGACCCAGGTCAATGTAAGCAATTTTGTTGCCGGGAACGAGGACAACCCGACCTTTTATATCGGTCAAACTCAAAAGTGAACCCGAGTTAATTGCTTCGGTTGCCTTTGCGGTGATTGCTTCAGCGCTTTCCTCAGTCTCCAGAGAAATATCACGCGCAATATGTTGAACTCCAATGTTGACGTCCATGATGTACCTTTCTTAGCTGTTGGTTTGTAGATATTGGTTTTCGAAATTGATTTAACGGTTGGTCTATTCGGGCGGATGTGAAAGTGGGAATCCCCTGATACCGCGCCAAGAGAGCATTGCCACTAACTCTGCGGCGTCCTCTCTGGGAATGGTCGGATCCCGCAGCCAATTCGTGGCGGCAACTTGGGCCATGCCGTGCAGTCCGGCGCCGAGCAGTGTTGCTTGGCTTTCACTCAGACCGGTGTCTGCCTTGATAACTGCGGCAATACGTTTAATTACTTCGCGTTCAAGTCGTTCCAAGCGGGCACGTACTTGAGGTTCGTTAGTGAGGTCTGATTCAAAAACGAGTCGGTAGGCGTCTTGGGGGTCGTCAACAAATTCAAAGTAGGTTTGTATGGTCGCGATCACGCGCAATTTATTGTCGGTGATATCGCGCAATGAGGCATCTGATTTGGCGAGTAGGTCGTCGATTCCAGCGTCGAGTAATGCCAAATAGAGGTCCAACTTGCTGGGAAAATGCTGGTAGAGAAGTGGCTTTGAGACACCGGCGGTCTCGGCAATGATTTCCATGCTGGCGGCGTGATACCCCTGCTCCACAAAGACTGAACGGGCGACGTCCACAAGTTGGTCCCGGCGCTGCGATTTAGGGAGGCGCGCGGTGCGCGAACCAGACTCCTCAACAGATGCCACAACAACCATGGAGGCAGTCTACTTTGCATTGGGATTTATTTATCGCGTACGCTTTAGGCATGCTTTCCCCTATTTCCCCACGCGTTGAGGCCCCGCACGCTTACCCGCGCAATATCGAGTTTCTCGCCAAGCGAACGATTTCCTATCGAAGCACACGAACTTCAGACACTTCCCCCGATCGAGTGGGTGTTTTTCTCCACGGGCTTGGCGGCTCCTCACTCAACTGGACAGATTTGATGCTCGCCCTTGAGTCGCAAATCACCGGATACGCGATTGATCTTCCCGGGTTCGGCATGTCACCACCCCCGCGTGACGGTGATTACACGCCTTCCGGCCACGCTCGAGCCGTCGCTGAATTCATTATGGATAAGAATCTTGGGCCCGTTGATCTTTTCGGAAACTCTCTCGGTGGCGCCGTCGCACTGCAACTTGCCGCTCGCAAACCTGAACTGGTGCGATCCTTGACTCTGATTTCACCGGCGTTCCCGAGTCTTTATGCGACAAAGGGCAATGTCCACTTGCCAGCAATCGCTCTCCCAGGAGTTGGAGAGAAATTAATCCCTAAATTTTTTCAGATGCCCGCCGAAGACCGCGTTCAGGCAACAGTCGATGGTTGCACCGCCCGACCTGATCAGTTTTCACAAATCCGAATGGCTGAAGCGGTCGAGGAACTAAAAGAACGAGACCATCTCACCTACAACAGTGACGCTTTCCTTCGATCACTTCGCGGTCTGTTCGCAACGAATACCGATCTGATCGGTCCCAACCGTCCGTGGAAACTCGCTGAGCGAGTCACGGTTCCCACGCTGGGAATTTATGGTCGGGATGACGTACTGGTGAGCGCCAAGAACGCACATCGATTCACCAAACATTTTCCCAACGCCCACGTGGTGGTACTGCCTGACACGGGTCATATGGCTCAGTCCGAGCACCCCGAATTCGTCAAGGCCGCTTGGGATCGTTTCCTGCTGTAATTGAGTTATCCACAGCTGAGAAATCACTACTTCATTTAAAGCCTTCATTCGACTTACCCTGATTGCTCGCAAGCTAAAGGGGTAAGCATGGAATCAGGGCGCATAGATTCACACATCATTGAGTCACGGGTTCGCGAGCAGATTCGAACCCTTGATCTTGACCCCGTGATGGATAGCGCTCAGGTGCTTCACTTGATTCAGGAGAGTGTCTCTGATCTCTTCGCGGGTGGATCAATAATCGACGTACCTGCATTGGTAATTGAAATACATCACCAAATTTCTGGTTACGGCCCGCTACAAAAGTTTTTTGATGACCCAACGGTTGAAGAAATCTGGATCAATGAACCTAGTCGAGTCTTTATTGCTCGCGGTGGCCGCAGTGAACTGACCGGAGTCATTCTGGTTCCCGAGCAGGTACGCGAACTTGTTGAACGAATGCTTCGAACTTCGGGGCGCCGCCTTGATCTGTCCCAACCTTTTGTCGACGCGGTCCTCTCTGATGGCAGTCGGTTGCACGTTGTGATCCCTGAAATAACCCAAAAACATTGGTCGGTAAATATCCGGCGATTTATCGTTCGCCCTAAAACTATTTTTGACCTGGTAAGTCTGGGAACGCTGAACCAGCAAGCTGCCACTTTTCTTGACGCTGCTGTTAAATGTGGCCTCAACATTGTGGTGGCCGGTGGCACACAGGCGGGTAAAACCACATTGCTCAACGCACTCCTTGGTTGTGTTCCACACCACGAACGCATCATCAGTTGCGAAGAAGTTTTCGAAATTCACATTGATCACCCGGACTGGATCGCCATGCAAACGCGTGATGCCAGTTTGGAGGGAACCGGTGAAATCCCACTGCGCAGGCTCGTTCGTGAAGCATTGCGGATGCGGCCCACTCGCTTAATCGTCGGTGAAGTTCGCCAAGGCGAATCCCTTGACCTCCTCATCGCCATGAACTCGGGTATGCCTTCATTGTCAACTTTGCACGCAAACAGTGCCCGTGAAGCGGTGACCAAACTTTGCACACTCCCTCTGCTTGCGGGCGCGAATATTCCCGGTGACTTTGTTGTGCCAACCGTCGCGGGGGCGGTTGATTTGGTAATTCACGCCGCTACAGATCCCAGTGGTCAAAGACGCATCACTGAAATTTCAGGTCTCACCGGTCGTGTTGAAAACAATATTGTGGAAATGAGCACGATTTTCAAAGACGAAGGAGCTGGCCTAGCGCGAAAGGGTGGTTACCCACCGCACCCAGAAAGATTTGTTGCCCACGGATTTGATTTGACCAGCATCTTGTATGCGCAGAAGCCACTTCATGGTGTTGCCTGATGGGCGCCGTACTTGGGCTGACGGTAGGAATCGGCGTGTTACTCATATTCCTGTCATTCAGCGGGAACCGACCGGTGCGGGTGCGCAAAGAAAGTTACGCGGGAACTTTAGTTAAAGCTGCCGGGTTACCCAATGTGACCGCGGGAACCGTTTACACAACAATGGGAATTGCAGCGTTGGTCACGGGTTCCATCGCACTCATCATCACGTCAATACCGATGGTTGCCTTAATGGCCGCTGTGGGAGCAACCTTCATACCGATCTTCAGCCTCAAGCGCCGGGTAAAGATCAGGTCAAGGGCTTTGCGCACAAGCTGGCCCGACGCGGTTGATTCATTAGCTTCTTCGGTGCGGGCCGGAATGTCTTTGCCGGAAGCTGTAGCTGATTTGGCAATAAATGGACCCGCGCCGCTTCGATATGCATTCGTTCACTTCTGCGATTACTACCGTTCAACGGGTTCATTTGGTCAAGCCCTGAATGCTTTGCAGGAACGGCTAGGCGACCCTGTTGCTGATCGAGTTGTTTCCGCGTTGCGCATTGCCTATGAAGTGGGTGGAACAGATCTTGGGCAGGTTTTGCGCACGCTGAGCGCTCTTTTGCGCAGTGATGCAATCACGCGCGGAGACATTGAAGCAAGACAGAGCTGGACGATCTCCGCTGCTCGCATGTCGATCGCTGCCCCATGGCTTACCTTGGCCATGTTGTGTACGAGACCCGATGCGGTTGCAGCATTTCGCACCGGAATGGGCGCGATAGTTCTCCTTGGCGCAGCCGCAGTCTCGTTCATCGCTTATCGAATCATGCTGCGCATTGGTGCGTTACCAAAGCAATCGCGAGTTGTCTTTGAGGTGCCAGCATGAGTGCCTCAATCATCGGCTCACTGCTTGGTCTTATGGCGGCAAGTGGTGTTCTCATTGCAATCACCCGGTACCGCTCATTAACCCCAATGACTATTTCAGCGCGAGTGATCCGAGCAACCCATGGCAGTGTTCCGCAACTCAATGTGCTCATGCCCACTGAAAGTAAGTCGGGAGCATTAGCGTCTTTAGGGGTCTTAATCAGTCCCAATTCAGAGTGGCTTTCCCGATTTGGTAACGCCGATAAATTGATTGAAAGACTGCGCAAGGCAGGGAAAACCACGGGAGAGCGCAATGCGGATCTGGCGCGCTTTCGCTGGGAACAAATCTCCTGGACGGCAATTGGCCTCATTGCCGGCATTGTGATTGGCATGTGGTCAATTTCGCGTGGATCGAATCCGATCACCATTGGGTTAACCGCGACAATCGGAATCGGAATCGGTTTCCTTGTGCATGACCGGCACATATCGGGACTGGGGAACAAGCGGGTACAGCGAATTGATGCTCAATTTCCTGACCTCGCCGAACTGCTCGCATTCTCCGTGACAGCGGGGGAGACATCCCTGGCCGCATTGACGCGGATTGCACACCTAGGTAGCGGTGATCTAGCACACGAACTGCAAACGTGTGTTGCAGAAATTAAAGCGGGAAGGTCCTTCACCGATGCACTGCAAGCCATGTCTGATCGAACAGGATCTCGCTGCGTGGAACGGTTCGTCGCAGGCTTGGTGATCGCAATCGAACGCGGTACGCCATTGAGTGGGGTGCTTCGCGCTCAGGCGGCTGATACGCGGAATGAACAACGACAGCACTTAATTGAGTTGGCGGGAAAGAAAGACGTCGTCATGTTGGTCCCCGTCGTGTTTTTCATCCTGCCCACCGTAATTGTGATCGCTCTATTTCCGGCAATGCGTGGACTCGAAGTTCTTGTTCCCTAAAAAACTAATGACAACACAACGAAAGGTGCGAAATGAAAATCGAACTGTTATTGGGCAAACTGTTTACTAAATTGGCAAATGAGCGTGGAGATGTCCCAGGCTGGGTACTCGTCGCTGTCATGACTGCAGGACTGGTTACGGCAATCTGGCTGATCGCTGATGATCAACTCACGGGAATCCTGGACCGAGCGATCTCGAGTGTCTCCGCTTAACTTCCGTGATCGATTCACTTCTGATCGCGGAAATGCGAGTGTTGAATTTGCCCTCGTTGCTCCGTTGCTTATGTTGGTGGCGCTTGCTGTATTGCAATTGATGTTGGCAATTCACGTAAGGACGGTGATTACGAGTGCCGCGATTGAGGGTGCACGTGTCGCAGCATTGGTGGATGGTGATTTGGGTCGAGCGGAGTCACGCACTAGATCCATCTTGGAAAGCAATATTGCGGGAACGGCAGTGCAAAGCATAAGAGCTTCTCGAGTCACCGCAGGAGCAAATGACATGTTCGCGGTAGTCGTGGAAACGGAACTGCCACTACTGGGTTTTTATGGACCAACATCGATGAAACTCACGGGTCATGCGCTCGCCGAGTGAGTCTGACCGGGGGAGCGCCTCGATTGAATTCATCGTGGTGGGAGTCGCCATTATTTTGCCACTGATTTACATAGCGATCACGGTGTTGACCCTTAATGCTGCCCAATTCGCGTCCCATCAAGCGGCGAGGGAAGGTGCAAGAGCATTTGTCACCAGCGCCAGTAATTCATCAGGAAATCAAAGAGCAAGCATTGCGGCCAATCAGGCATTCGCTGACTACGGACTCAGTGAATCAGATCCAGAGATTGCAATCACCTGCGATCACATTTCCTGTCTCACTCCGGGTGGGAGCGTTTCACTAGAAGTCACGACCCAGGTCCCCTTGCCCTTTGTGCCCCGCTGGGGTTCAACAGATCCGCTCACTTTGCCCGTCACCGCCAAAGCCACTCTCCTCGTGGACCAATACCGTGAAGCGGGATCTTCGTGAAAAGCGAAGAAGGCAGCATCATGTTGTTGGCGATCGGCATGATCGGTGTGTGTCTACTCGCACTCGCGGTAGTAACGGACAGCGCCAGCGCTTTTATTCAACAACGCGAATTGCAATCAATCGCCGACTCGATCGCACTCGCGGGGGCCCAGGGAATCGACATTGAGCAGTACTACCGGACTGGGGCGGGTGAAGCCACAAGACTCAACTCGGCCCAGGTACTCGACATTGCCAAAACTCATGCGGTCGCCATGACGGCTGATTCAGAGATTGCCCTCACAAATATTGAAATCGAACCCGACGGCACGTCCGTGCTGGTCACCCTTAATGCACCCTTACGCCTCACATTCTTTGACTCGTTGCCTTTTGATCCCGTCACGGCCAGTGCCTCGGCGAGGTTGGATTACGCCCCGTAAGCCTCACGCTGGCGCTTAACTCGTAAAGTTGGGTTGTGCCATCACTTGAGGTTCAGGAACGCCTGAACGAGTTAGCAACCAAAGTGAGCAGCATTGGCACGGTGCTCGACGTGCCCCGCATGCTGGAAAAAATCACCGAATTAGAGGCTGAGGCTTCCGTCCCTAATTTGTGGGACGACCAAGCGAATGCCCAGAGAGTGACCTCGAAGTTGTCCACTATTCAGGGTGAGTTGCGTAAGTTTGAAACGGTGCAGGGAAGAAACGCGGACCTCCCGGTGCTTTTTGAATTAGCCGAAGACGCTGGCGACCAAGAGTCCATTGACGAAGCAATGAAAGAACTTAAAGCCTTAGAAGCGGTCGTGGCTGAACTTGAAATTCGCACACTTCTCTCCGGTGAATATGACGAGCGTGAAGCGCTGATCACCATTCGATCCGGTGCGGGTGGGGTTGACGCAGCGGACTGGGCCGAAATGCTGCTTCGCATGTATACCCGTTATTGCGAGCGTCACGGCTGGACCTATGAGGTCTATGACACCTCATACGCTGAAGAAGCAGGGATCAAGTCCGCCACTTTTGCCGTCAAAGCGCCATATGCCTACGGAACACTTTCAGTTGAACAAGGAACCCACCGGCTGGTGCGCATCTCACCATTTGACAATCAAAGCAGGCGACAAACTTCCTTCGCTGACGTTGAAGTAATCCCCGTTCTGGAACAGGCCGAAAGTGTTGATATCCCCGACGACGATTTGCGCGTTGATGTGTACCGGTCAAGTGGCCCGGGTGGGCAAGGTGTCAACACAACCGACTCAGCCGTGCGACTCACCCATATTCCCACCGGAATAGTGGTGTCCTGCCAGAATGAACGATCGCAAATACAGAACAAGGCGACAGCCATGGTCGTACTTCAAGCAAAGCTCCTGGCCAACCAGCGGCAAGCTGAGCGGGCCAAAATGGATGCCCTCAAAGATGACTCCGGTGGCTCATGGGGCAACCAGATGCGCTCATATGTCCTTCACCCATATCAAATGGTGAAGGATTTGCGGACCAACGAGGAAACGGGTAATACCGGAGCGGTGCTGGACGGGGAAATTGATGAGTTGGTTCAGGCTGGAATTAGGTGGAGAAAAACCAATTCGGCCACGCCGTAATCACCGATTTAGGCCCGATCCGCTTAGACTGCCAGTCAGTAACCTGATGCCTTCCCGACTGAAACGGAGTACCGCGCGGTGATCCTGTTCGATACCGTAACCAAGCTCTACCCGAATCAAACCCGACCAGCATTAGAAGAAGCCTCCCTTGAAATTGAAAAAGGTGAGTTCGTTTTCCTGGTGGGACCTTCCGGTTCCGGAAAATCTACTTTCCTTCGATTGGTTCTCCGTGAAGAGCGACCCACCGCTGGAAATGTTTGGGTATTGGGCAAGGACCTGAGCCGGCTTTCGAACTGGAAAATCCCCACACTTCGCCGGGAGATCGGAACCGTCTTCCAAGACTTCCGTTTGCTGCCCAATAAGAGTGTGTTCGAGAATGTGGCATTCGCCCTTGAAGTGATCGGTAAGCCAAAAGCCATTATCAATAAAGTGGTCCCCGAAGTTTTGGAAGTTGTCGGTCTGGAAGGCAAAGAGGAGCGCCGACCCGATGAACTCTCCGGTGGCGAGCAGCAGCGGGTGGCAATTGCTCGGGCCTTTGTTAACCGACCAAAGTTACTCATTGCCGATGAACCAACCGGAAACCTTGACCCAGGAACCTCGGTGGGGATCATGAAACTCCTTGATCGAATTAACCGATTGGGAACAACGGTCGTTATGTCAACCCATGACGCTCAGATCGTTGACCAGATGCGCCGTCGAGTTGTTGAACTCGAAAACGGTCATGTGGTACGAGATCAGTCCCGCGGTGTTTACGGATACGCCCGCTGATGCGCGCACAATTTGTTGCCAGTGAAGTTGGGAACGGACTTCGTCGAAATTTAACGATGACCCTTGCGGTAATCATCACCGTTGCAGTTTCACTCACCTTGTTCGGTGTGAGTTTGCTGGTACGCGCGCAGGTCGACACTATGAAAGATTTTTGGTACGACAAGGTTGAAGTTTCCATCTTCCTGTGTGCCAAGGGCAGTGACACTCCGTCATGCGCTGGTGGCGCGGTCACCCCTGCGCAACGCGACCAAATCAAGGCAGACCTTGAATCATTGCGTCCACTTGTTCAAGACATCTACTACGAATCACAGGGAGAGGCATACGCCCGCTTCCAGGAACAGTTCGCTAACTCACCAATTGCTGATAGTGTCAATGAAAGCGCCTTACCTGAATCCTTCCGAGTCAAGTTGGCTGACCCCACGCAGTACGACGTTGTTGCTTCAGCTTTCTCCGGTAGGCCGGGAATTGAGCAGGTCAACGATCAGCGACAGGTGCTCGACAAATTCTTCCGATTACTCGGAGGACTCCAAGCAATTGCACTGATCATTGCGGTCGTCATGTTGATTGTTACCGTGCTGTTGGTCGTCAACACGATGCGAGTTGCGGCCTTTAGCCGGCGCCGTGAAACCGGGATTATGCGATTGGTCGGCGCCAGCAACCTTTATATTCAATTACCTTTCCTGCTCGAGGCAGCGGTTTCGGCTGGAATCGGCGCGATCCTTGCTGTTGGCGGCCTGATTTTGGCTAAGGGGATCGTGATTGACCAGATCCTTGCTCCGTCATTCCAATTCACCGCATTCGTTGGCTGGGACGCCGTATTGGGAATTGCCCCCATTCTGATCCTGGTCGGAATTGGGCTTTCGGGCATTGCCGCCTTCCTGACTCTCAGGAAGTACTTGAGGGTTTAGTCCTCAAACACACCGTTCCAACTGCCCAAGATTGTTAAATCCGGGTTTATCCTTTTGGGGTGGTCCCCTCCCGCAATGGCATTGCCGTGCCTTTCGTAGGCATTTTCATAGCCGGTTCTGTGCTGGCCGGCTCGGCATTAGTGGCGCCCGCGCACGCCGCTGATCTCAATGAGATCAGAAACGATCAGCGTCAAGTTGAATTAGGTTTGGAACTGACAAATCAGGCACTGGGGAAAGCGAACACGAAATTACAAAAAGCCCTCACTGCCGCAACTGGTGCCCAACGTGCATTAGAAAAAGCCCGGTCGCAACAGCAATCAGCACAGCAGGAATCCGATCGGGCAAAGGCTGTAGCCGAATCTGCGCGAGTTGAATCCGAGTATGCAGAAAGTGCACTAAAGCTGGGGAGCCGCGCACTCAAGCGTTTGAACCGACAATTGGAAAAACAACGCGATGACATGGAAGACATGGCAAGGGCTATTTATCAACAGGGTCCCCTCAGCGAAGTCAGTATTCTCATGTCCGCGCAAGATCCAGCAGACTTCACCGCACGCATGGTGGCCGTCAACTACGTGAGCCGTGAACAGCAAGGTATGGAGCGCACAATTCTCGCTTCCAGCGCTGACGCCATGCGGCAAGAAGTTAAGTTGACCGCACTTACTGAAGAAGCCTCGGCAACTCGATCACAAGCAGAACGCGAACGGGTCAAAGCGCTTCAGGCATTTGAATCAGCGGTGGAAAAACAACGCGCTGTACTTCAGGTTCGCAAGGAGATGCGGCAAGCGGTTAAAGCTGCCAAAGTTTTTAAAGTAAAAATCAAGAATCGTTTTGAACGACTCAAACGTGAGCAGCGCAGCCTCGAATTAGCGGCGAAGAAAGCTGCCGCGCAGGCGGCAGCAACCCAATCGAGTCAGTCGCCAAGTGGGTCTCTCACCTGGCCACTTCCCGGTCGCTTAAAAGGTGGAGATGTAGGACCCCGCATCCACCCGATTTATGGACACAGTTCCTGCCATACGGGGATCGACATTGGTGCACCTTCAGGTACCAGCGTTATCTCAGCTGATGCTGGGTCTGTTGCAACAATTACGAGTGGTGGGCCTAACGGCAATGCGGTATTAGTCGCACATGGCGGTGGACTTACGACTTTATATGCGCACCTTTCTTCGGTAAGCGTCAACGTTGGAGAAGCTCTTAGCGCAGGCCAAGAAGTCGGGAAAGTCGGGTCAACCGGCTGGTCCACCGGTCCACATCTGCATTTTGAAACCCGCCTAGAGGGAACGGCGTATGATCCCATGGGTTGGTTCGGGCAATCAAAACGAGCGGTGCCCTGTTAGGACCCCTAGTAAGCCAACGTTAAGCATCAGAATGTGAATTGAAGGAGGAGTCAGTGGAAACTTTTACCGGACCTGACTTCACCAAGGATCCTCACCCCCGGCAACTTTCCAAACGGGGGTGGAGCCTCATCGGAGTAACGGCATTAGTTTTTGTTCTGATTTATTGGCTAGTCGTTTCCTTCTACTCCTCCGAGGGTGCGAGTAGTTTTGAAAGTGCGACAAATATCAATAAATCTGGCATTGACATTAATTTTGAACCAATAGGCCTCAGCCCTGACACGAGCAATGCAAGTTTCCGCGTCGTCATGAGTTCGAGTGATGCCCGCATCTCAGATGCGAGCGGGCGCGCTGTCGACAATATTCGAGTAACGGTGAGTGGACCTGACGGCAGTCAAGAAATTCGAATCCCGCAAGGCACGGCTTTCGGCAGAGCCGAAGTTGTATTGGGTGTCTCCGGCGAGCCAGCTCAATATCCGCTGGACTCGTATAGCGGCAGCTATTTCGTTGAGGCAGATTTTTATGATCGACAATCGGGTGGAGCCAATGAAACTAAAGGTGAGATCCCGATCAATATCGAGTCAAGTGGTGCAATAAATGGCTGGGATAGTTCACTAAATGTTGTGGGCACGGCAACCCCGTCCTTGATCCTTGGCGCCGAATTTAGTCGTGCATTTTCAACTAAATTGTTCGCACTAGTACTCCTCGCGCTCGCCACAATCGTTTCGTTGATCGCGCTGTTCCTCTCGATCCTTGTCCTCTCAAATCGCCGTAAAGTTGAGTCCGCATTACTCGCGTGGACGGGCAGTCTGCTGTTCGCTCTACCAATTTTGCGTTCATATCTTCCGGGCGCCCCACCAATTGGCGCTGCTATTGACATCTATGTATTCCTATGGACTGTAGTAATGGCCTTCATTGCAGTTTTCTTCATCGCTATTTCCTGGGTCGGGCAGCGTGGCGCAGAGTTGGAAGCCGTCCATATCCAAGATGAGGCGTCCACGAATGCCACGTGAAACGGGTAAGAAACTCATTGCCCAAAATAAGAAGGCGCGGTACGACTATTCAATTGAAGACGTCTACGAAGCAGGGATTGTTCTGACCGGAACTGAAGTCAAGTCACTGCGACTGGGTCGCGCCAGTTTGATCGACGGGTTCGCCCAGTATGAGAATGGCGGAATTTGGCTACGCCAGATTCACATTCCCGAGTACTCAATGGGAACGTGGACTAACCACGAACCACGCCGTGCCCGCAAACTTCTTCTGAAAAAAGATGAGATTAAGCGCATCGAGCAAGCAACCAAAGACACCGGTGTCACCCTCGTTCCACTCTCACTCTATTTCAAAGATGGCTACGCCAAAGTCGAAATCGCGGTAGCCCGCGGGCGCAAGAGTTATGACAAGCGCCAAGCTATTGCTGAGCGTGACTCCAAGCGGGAAACCCAGCGATTAGTGGGAAGACGTGCCAAGGGGGTAGAATAAAGGCACAAATCAATAGGGGATGAAAGGTTTCGACGTTCAGTCGTTTAACCGGAGAAGCGTGTCGAGAATTTAAGGTGATCTCGTTAAACACCCTTGAAAACAAATAACTGCCAAAACTAAGCAGTCTGCTGACGCTTACGCACTCGCTGCGTAATCGATAAATCAGCCGTCAGCCCAATGTGTCCTCGAATTGGGGTCTGACGTCGCTAGGGGACTCACCAATCGTCTCGGTTACGGAGACAGGCGGAAAACCAAACAGTAACTGGGCTGCCACCGCAAAGTGCTGCACGTAGTGCGGGGGCCGAGAAAGCGATAGCGCAGCTACACACGTAGAAGGACGGAAAAATCCTGCACGGACCCGGGTTCGATTCCCGGCATCTCCACCACACCATTTGGATGAACGTCTATGTCAGGCAGTTTTGAGTAGGCCAGCGCGCTGCGAAACACCTTCATAATGCTGCAACAAATCGATCGTGAGTTTTTCCCAACTGCGTCCAGCTACTTGGTGCAGACCATTGCGGATAATTCGATTGCGTAATTCGGGTTCAGAAAGAATCCGCTGCACTTGGCGTTCCATGTCTTGTTGGTTACCGGGCTCATAAAACAGGCCGGTCTGCTCGTGTTCGATCAGATCCCGAGGACCACCAATGAAGGGGGCAACCACCGGCACACCCGAGGTCATACCTTCTTGGATGACCTGGCAAAAAGTTTCCAATTCACCGGCGGCGACCAGCACATCCAAACTTGCGATCGCAGTTGCGAGTTCTTCATCATGCAATCTGCCGGTAAAGATTGCATCAGGCATCGTGCGCATCAGATCCAGGCGATCGGGACCGTCACCAACAACGACGACTTTGAGACCCTTGTGACGAGATAAATTGGTGAGGATTTTAATGTTCTTTTCTGGAGCAAGTCTTCCAACGAAACCAACGAGGGGCTTGCCCGGTGCGTAATTTGAGCGCAGCAGTTCAGAGCGCAAGCCAGGCGAAAACTTCTCTTGATCCACGCCGCGCCCCCAGAGTTCAACGGCTCGAACGCCAATTGACTCCAAGTACTCACGCGATGATTGCGAAGGTGCCAAGTTAAGGGTTGCTTGCTTATGAATGCCTCGAATAATGCTGTCGGCTAAGAACGAAACGGTACCGAGCTTGTAGTGATCTGCATACCCAGAAATATGAGTCTGAAAAACCGCAACACTGGGAATATCAAGATTGTGCGCAGCATGCAGAACTTGCCTACCCAAAACCATGGGCGAGGCCAGGTGCGCAACCGTTGGTTGAAAATCCCAAAGCACTTTTTCTAAACCATTAATTGATGGGAAAGCAATATCGACATCGTGAACCCCGGGGATTTCAAAAGATCTCACACGATGAACAGGCGTACCTTCGAAATGGTCTTTTGCATAACTATCGGGGGCAATGATGAGCGTTGGAATGTCATGCTTTGCAAGCTGCCGTGCTACCTGAGTGACGGAATTGGCGACACCATTTGTGCGAGGAAGAAAAGATTCTGCTGAGATCACTACTCGCATGGCTGTAATCAAGCACTGCTGGATTACCGGAATGGCTCACAGGATTCAAAGTGTCTGAGAACGAAAGGTAAACACTTGGAGTCGTGTCACCCTGAGCGCCAAGCCAAATCTACACTGGCGAGCGGTAATCCCGAATCGAATCACCATGCGATACACGTGTATCGAGAAACGTATACACGTGTATCGTCCGCGCACACGACATGATTTTTGGATTTAGCCTGTCGGCATGACCACCCTTGCGAGCAATAACTCAGGTAGTGACCGACCCACGAATGCGCATCTTTCAAGCCGCCGACTGCGAACTCGGTCGGGCAGACTCGTCGCACTAGCCCTCAGCGGCATTCTCACTTCGACCGGCGTAGTGATCGGCGCGACACCCGCGCAGGCGACTGTCTATCCGGATTGCGCGGTGGGCACCTACACGACCCCGGGCTCGGTCAGCTACTGCACATTGCCTGCGGGAATGTACATCACTGTCACGGTCAAGTCAGGAAACGGCGGCATCGGCGGAGGCGCAGGAAACGGCGGCATCGGCGGGACTGCAGGGCCTGGGGGCGCGGCAGGGCCCGCTGGATCAGGCGGAGGGTCCGGCGGCGCCGGCGGAGCCGGTGCGAAGGAAACAACAAGTTGGACAAACTCCACGGGTTCAGCCGTGACCATCAGTCTCATCGTGGCCACGGTGTCAGTTGTCGGCACTCCGGCAGCAAGTGGCGCCAATGGCAGCGCTGCTGTGACTACCGGGGACCCCGGCACTGACGGGGGCGGTGGAACGGCGGGCATTTTGGAAAATAGCGGAGGGTCCGGAGGCAACGGAGGCAACGGTGGGTCGGGGGATATGGTCCTTGCCCTACCAGCCGCCTTGGGTGGTTCTGGTGGTGCTGGCGGAGCCGGTGGTGACAACGCCGCCGGCGGCAATGGCGGTAATGGCGGCAACGGAGGAGCCGGCACTCCTGGCAATGGTGGTGCCCCTGGGGGCAACGGTGGCGCCGGAGGCGTGGGTGGACTCGGTGGCGGTAATGGCGGCTCGGGTGGTAACGGCGGGCGGGGTGGCGCCGGCGGGCCAGGTGGTAGCGGCGGGGCTGGAGGCACCGGCGGCGCCGGAGGAGTCGGCGGAGACGGCATTGCCTCACAGGTCGCGCGAATTGTCGGGAGTCGCTCAACGATCAGTGCACCATCACCGGGCGGTGGTGGCCGAGGTGGAACGTCTAGCAACGGCGCTGCCGGCACGAGTCCTACATCGGCGATTGCGACAACGAACGCTGAAGCACCGAACATCAGTATCGACGCGGTCGCAGTCGCTGTTGCCCCGACGATCACTGGGATCTCTCCCGCAACGGGAACGACTGCTGGTGGGACGGAGTTCACGATTACCGGTACGGGCTTCGCGTCCGGTGCTTCTTTGGGTGTCACCGTTGGTGGTGTTGCTGCCACAGGAGTGACGATGGTGTCATCGACCTCGATCACCGCGACAACACCGGCCGGTTCAGCAGGTGCAGTGAATGTGGTTGTCACTAACGGTGACGGCCTGACCGCAACCAGCACGGGTGGTTTTACATTTACCGCTCCTTCTGGTGGTGGGGATAGTGGTGGGGGTGGGACCGAAACAACTACTTCGACACCGACGGTTGCACCCACCACAACACCGATTCCTAGTGCAAGTCCCTCTATTGCACCGGTGTCGAACCTCCCAGCCTTATCTGAGGTGGTTACGCTCCCTTCCGCGCAGGCAACTAGAGCAACGGTGGTTGCGGTGACAAAGCCGGTGTCAACGAATCCAGTGAGTGCACCAAGTGTTGATGTGATTGCTGGTGCTGCGCTTGCTCCGGTAGCTCAAGGTTTACCTGCTAGTTCCTCGTTTACGGCCGCGGTGAGTGTGCCGGGTCGTACCGGTGCTTCACTCGGTGTTACTACCAGTGATGCGAGCGGTCGGGCAACGGTGCCGGCGTTCTCGGCAACCAAAGCCGGTGAGTACACGATTTCGCTGTCCGATGACAAAGGAAACACGTTCTATTTGAAGGTTGTGATTGCTAGTGCACCGTCGGGTGTTGGCTTGCTCACCGATGCCGATGCGGGAAAGACTGCTGTGGTGCCGGTGAGTGCGCCGGTTACGACCACTACTGACACTGCTCCGACGGTGAGTGTGCCGATTGGTAGTCCGGTCGCACCGGTTGTTGGTGGCTTGCCAGCGAGCACGGTCATTAACGTTGATATCAGTTCGACCCGGCAGACCCGCGCGAAGAGCACCACCTTCGTGCGCATCGGATCTGGTCGTACGAACACTAATGGCCGGGTGAAGTTGCCAGCATTTAAGGCATCACGGCCAGGCTCATTCACGATGCGTTTGAGTACAGCTGGTGGCAAGACGTACTACCTCAATGTCAAAGTCGCAACGAAGAAATCCTCCAGTGCATCAGCGAAAGCGGTGGCGGCAAGTAAGCCAAAAACGTGAAGCCCACGAGGTAACCCGGCAACTGCCTTAGGCAGGTGCGGCGAACCGCTGGATACACGTGTAGCCCTTTTCCACGAAGATGACGCATAAAGAGGAAGATACGAACATGCCCCGTGATACTCGACTTCTCTACGTTGAGAACGACCCTGTGTTGCGGTCGATGATGACTGCACTACTCACAGGGCTAGACGGTATCAAGGTTGTAGCGTCGGTCAGTGACTCAACGGAGGCCTTGGCGTGCCGGGAGCAGATGGATGTCGCGCTGCTGGATTGGGCCCTTGGGCCTAACTCGCTCAACGGAGTGCAGCTCGGCCATGCTCTTCGGGAGCGTGACGACAATGTTGGCATCGTGATTTTGAGCCAGCACTATGCATGGGATTTTCACGGCGCGAATGGCCGGGTGAGCATGGGTTGGTCCTATGTCGAGAAGCGGGCCGACATTGACACCGTCTATCTCACGAAGGTGCTCAAGGCTACGGCGTCAGGATTGTCGGTCGTTGAACCCGCCATGGATCAAGAGCAAGCACCGGCATCGGTTGAACGCCTAGGACTCCTCTCGGTACGTCAACGACAAATCATGTCGCTCGCCGCTACCGGCATTGACGCCAACGTCATTGCTGAGCGCATTGGCTTGGCAGCGGTAACGGTGCGCAAGGAACTCTCCGAGTGCTACCGGATTCTGGTTCCCGATCCCGGACCCGGCACGGACCTGCGCACGGCCGCCGTCGTGGCTTGGATAGAGGGGCGACGAGTAACCTCAATGGATGCGTATGACAACTAGGTCATCGGCCTATGACATGTTGCGCACGGTGCGACGTTTCATCCTCGGCCCTTGGCCAATCCACACTGGGGCTCTGTGGACATTTCTCTCGGCGATGATCCTCGGGGTCACTTGGCGATTGTTCGGATCGCAGCCGATGGTTCCCCAATCAACACTGGTATCTGCGCGGATCTTGCCGATCCTTGCCGTTGGAATTCTTATCCCCGGTGTTGTGTTAGTGCCACTTATCATTTATCGGCGAATTCGAAGAAGGTTTGTTTTTCGCGCGGTGACATCGCCGGAATACCTGCTTGTGTTGGCCGGGGCATCGGTCATCGGCGGAGCACTAGTCAACGTGATCTTCCGCGATTCGACTCTGGCTCAAGAAGTGCTCAATCACCCCCAACTTCTCGATTCATCGGTAAGGATTTTTGTTCCCGTCGCGGTCATCAATGCGGTAATTGGCACCGTGTTCGCGCGCATCCAAAGGGAATCCGATGCCACACGGGAAGCACTGCAGACAGTCGTGGCCCAGCGTCGCCTACTGCTGGAATCTGAGGAGCGAGTGCGCGGGCAAGTTGCATCGTTCTTGCACGACCGCGTCCAGACCGATCTCGTGACGATCGCACTACGTATTCGCGCGAGCATCGGGCAAAGCCCTGATGTGATGACCAGTGAACTCACTTCGGTGATCACCGAACTCGAGCGGGTGCGATCGAAAGAGGTGCGCATGGCTAGCCGGCAGCTCAGCCCCAATCTTGCGACCGTAACCATGGACACCGCCTTGCACGATCTGGCTGAGTCCTACCGACCCGCTATGGAAGTCTCGATCGACGTTCACGGTTCGGTCTCCCTACGGATCGAGCAAAATGAAGACAGCAGCTGTGCAACTGGGATCTACCGCATCTGTGAACAGGGGTTACTCAACGCTGCCGTTCATGGCCACGCTACGGAATGTTCAATTCAAGTTACGCTCACGGCGCGCGACGAGCTCGTGCTTCACCTGAGTGATAACGGCATCGGTGTGCAGGGTGAGTCCGTGCAACCAGGAATGGGTTTCAGTGTTATTTCGGCATGGGTTGAAACCCTCGGTGGGCATTGGTCTTTGGGTCCTGGCGACTCAGGTATGACGCTCACGGCCACGGTCCCAGCGCATTTGTGATCCTGCCTTTGCCTGTCGTACGTCGTGGTTGACGGGCTGAAGGAAATTGGTCATACTTATGACTATGGAGACCATGCCGCTCGCTGAAGTGAAGGCACACCTGTCCGAGGTAGTAAGCCGTGTTAATGGGCAGCACGAACGAGTCACGGTTACCGTGCACGGCCAGGCATCCGCGGTGATTATGTCACCGGATGACCTCGAACGACTTGAAGAAACCATCGCTGTGCTGGCCGACGAAACACTCATCCGAGATCTCACAGCGTCTGAAGTTGACCTAGCGGCCGGACGTGTCGAAGATGCCGACTCGCTCGCCGCCGCAATGCGTGCGCGCAAATAAGGTGCTTGAAAGTTCGAGGTATGAACTCGCCATCACGGCCACGGCACGCCGACAATTGGCAGAGAGCCTTCCGACATCTGTTGCATTCGCCGCATATGAATTTATCATCGGCCCGCTACTGGAGAATCCGCGACGCGTGGGCAAGCAACTCATGGCGCCACTTGATGACCGCCACAGTGCCAGACGAGGCACGTATCGCGTGATCTACCGTATTGATGAACAGCAAATGACGGTTACTGTCCTGGGAGTCAGTTCAAGGTCAGACGCGTATCGCACACCCTGAGCGTCAAGTCAGATCCTTCTCACGAGTTGAGATCCCAAATTGTGTCTTCAACGTTTGCGATTGCTCAGTCACTTCGGCAACCTAATTGAGAACATCCGTGGCATCCGGGTCCCGCCAGAACAAACGAAAGCGCTGGGCCTTTTTGTCAGGCCCAGCGCTTTCGTCAAGGTGTCTATCTGTTGGCCTTGTGGCCGGGGTGCTGTGCGGGACTTACGTTTTTGGCTTGCTTGCCGCTACCGGTTTTACTGCTGCAGTTGAGGCTTTCTTCTTCGCTACCTTGACTTTGAGGTAGTAAGCCTTGCCCGCAGGTGTGGTCAAGCGCATTGTGAATGAGCCTGGTCGTGATGCCTTAAACGCTGGCAACTTCACTCGGCCTTTGGCATTCGTGCGACCAGAACCGATACGCACGAAGGTAGTGCTCTTCGCGCGGGTCTGCCCGGTCGAGCTGATGTCAACGGTGACGACCGAGTTCGCTGGCAAGCCGCTGACGACCGGTGCGACTGGGCTACCCACAGGCACACTCACCGTAGGGGCGGTAGCAGCAGTGGTAGTTACCGGTGCACTCACCGACACCACCACAGTCTGCGCGACATCAGCATCGGAGAGCAAGCCAACACCCGAAGGTGCATTAGCGACCGCAATCTTCAAGTAGTAGGAGTTGCCCCTGCCATCAGAGAGTGAAATCGTGTATTCACCGGCTTGGGTTGTCGAGAACGCAGGCACTGTTGCCCGACCAGTTGCATCACTAATCGTGGTACCCAGCGAACTAGAACTACGACCTTGCAAACTCACCGTTGCCGTGAATGAAGTATTCACCGGTAAACCTTGAGCAACCGGAGCAACGGCAGCACCAGCAATAACATCAACACTGGGTGCACTCACCGGATCAGTTGACACCGGTTTTGTCACTTCAACCACCGTTGCCCTCGCGGCAGCAGCAGTCGAGAGAGTGCTCACCACAGTTGCGGAAGAAGCAGACGTTGATCCTGTGTTGGTCGGACTTGTTGACACCACAGTGGAAGGCGTACGCGTTGGAGTTAGCGTCTCGATCTCAGACACGATGCCACCACCTGAGTCACCACCTGGAGTTGAACCCGAGCCACCACCAGAACCACCTCCGGATGAGGCAGCGATCACAATCGTGACCGGGCTTGAGGGGTACGACCCACTCGCGTTAGTCGCGGTCAACGTGAAGGTGAACGAGCCCGCGGCAGTTGGCGTGCCAGACAGGACGCCTGTGCTCCAGTTGAGTTCCAGTCCATTGGGAACTGCACCGCTCGTGACGTTCAGAGATGCACCGCTTGCAGCGAACGTCCAGCTGTAGTCACTACCGACTGCACCGGCAATGGCCGACATGTTCGTGAAGGTCGGCTGCACGAACGTGAGCGCTGAAGGGGAAGTTGCGCTGCTGGTGTTTCGCCCGAAAGCTTCCGTTCCCAGAGTACGTACGCCGGCAGGAATTGTCACGGAAGGAATCTGATTGAGTTCGAAGGCATTTGCCATAATTTGTTGAACTGAGCTTGGAATTGTGAGAGAGGTGAGGCTGTTGCTCTTGAACGCGCCTTGGCCGATGTTTTGCAGGCCGTTGTTGAGGGTGAGGGAGGTGATGCCGGCGTTGGCGAAAGCATCCGCGCCGATGTAGGTGACACCGGACGGTAGGACCACCGTTCCGAGGTTCATGCTCTCGAATGCATAGTCACCAATGGTGACCAGTGAGGTGGGGATATTGATCGTC
>CAMAVT010000021.1 GCA_945861775.1 Bifidobacterium breve | reverse complement strand
GTGTTGGTACACGCAGGGCCTTGGTTTCCAGCCAGCCAGCTTCGGCTAGGCCGCCAGCAACTCCGCTCGAGTTCACCGACCGATGCACCATCGACCGACGTGACCATGGGGGTTCATCGCAAAATCTTGTGTCCTGTCCAAACAGGGTTAGCGTGACAGCTGTCTTGGCGGGTCGTTCTCATGCGGCCGTGACATACGCACTACTCACTTTGCGAGTAAATTCAGTCACCCCGACACTGTGGGCAATGTTGTGTCACCACTAAGTGGCCTTGCAGAATTACGGCGTCCAAAATCAATCATTTTTTAATTGAACGTATAGTCCAATGCCCGAAAATTGGGTACAGTAAAATTATGAATCGTCGGTTGCGCCATAACGTTCTCACCGCTCGAACCGTTCTTGCCACCATGGTGGCGGTCTTCGCGTTGGTTGCGGCAGGGTTGCCTGCCGCGAATGCGAGCGACACCAATCTGGCCGTTGGAGGAAACCCTCCTGGTGGATGGGTCATTGATCCGGCCGCCTATCAGAAACTTTTTGGCAATTTCAATGAGGGCATCCCGCAGGGAACAGTTATTGCCGACTCAGGTTTCCGTCCTTATCCCCATGGTTTCCCCGTACCGAACTGGGGATCAGACAAGTCTTTTGTCGAGAACGCGATGGTATTCGGAGGGGCGACACGGGTTACTTTGGAGCAACTCCAAAAGGGTCAGGTCGCTGGTCCGGCACCACTCAATGCCCTCGCTCTGCGCCGCACCCTCGGTGATGGCGTCTGCCGTAATGCGAAGTCCATTGACCCAAAAACCGGAGATTGCGATCTGATCCTCGGGGCCGAACTGTTGGCTCAGATGGTCGAGACAAGCGCGCTGGGCGGCCATTGTTTCGGGATAGCCGCAGCAGCCGCAGCCCTTTACAACGGACAACTCCCAGCCAATCAGGTCGGAGCGTCGAGCTTGGGACTCAATGCCCTCAACCCGATGGGTAATCCGGCAACACAGACGATCACCCGCCTGTTCGCCACCCAGTACCTGGACCCGAAGGTGCTCCCCGATGCGATTGCCGGCCAGTCGCCGACAAAACTTGTGCGGACACTTATTCAGACGCTTCCCAGCGGCACAGTTCCCTTCGTTCTCACTGTTTTTGGGGGTGTCGGTGGTCATGCCATCACGCCTTACGCTGTCCTTGA
This sequence comes from Bifidobacterium breve, assembly GCA_945861775.1. Classification (GTDB taxonomy): domain Bacteria; phylum Actinomycetota; class Actinomycetes; order S36-B12; family S36-B12; genus UBA4592. The sequence continues at coordinate 21,371 of CAMAVT010000021.1, read as the reverse complement.
TCGAGGTAATGGCCTGTACGACATCGCGGTTTATGACAACAACTTCCCGCTTCGGGCCCTCGCGGTCACCGTAGACACGACAACCGACAGCTTCGTATACACCTCAGCGACCGACCCGAATTCGCCTTCGTACACCTGGAGTACGGCGAACGAGTCCACCATCTCCCTTGTTGAGATCGATGACCTTCTCGGTCAGCAGCCGTGTCCCGTGTGCCGGGGAAAGGATCAGGGGACGATGCTTGCCTTCAGTTCGATATCCCAGGTGAATGCTGAAACTGTGGATATCTCCTTGCTCGACCTCGAGGGTCAGCCGCTGGCACCGAGCCTTTATCGCGTCGTAAGCACTCTGAATCCGCCTACCGAGGAGGCGCGAAACATTCCGGTGATTTTTGTGAACCCTGGCGTCGAGTTCCTCGTCGCGATTGATGTCAGACAACTCTCTGGATCGCAATCCTTTGAGGTGTACGCATTGAGCAATGGCGCTTCCCAATATCTGCTTCTCGACGAACTCCGCTCCAATAGCACTGCCCTATTCGCCGTTGGCGGGGACAAATCGCTGTTCCAGTCCACGAGGGCGGCGAGCCCACGTATTCAGCAGTTGTACGACGGGCCGACCACGAGTTACGACGTCAACGGTCACCCGATCGCGCTCCCTAAGGAAGTCTCCGCGAATCAGGATTGGAATCGATCCAAGAAGCAGGTGCGCTATAGCAGCACTGCTACCCGGGCACTCGTCTGGAACGTGCAGGTGAACGGTATTAATGCCACCGGTGAAGCGGGCTGGGTCGGGATTGGTGTTTCGGTCCCGGCGGGCGGAGAGATTTTGGTGGATTATTCAGGAGCTTCTGCAACCAAAGCCCCGCTGGCGTGGGTTATCGACAAGGACAAAACTCGCACCCCCTTGACCATGCAGCGGCTTACCCCTGAACTCCTTGAGCAGTACCGCGACCAGATCTATGTCGTTCAGGGCCCCTCTTAGAAGCCTCACTGTGACGTAACTCGGCTCCCTGAGCCGGGGGGTGTAAAAAAACGCTGTGCTACAACCCGGCTAAGACACAAGCTGCGGTACTAGCCATCACGCTGAAGCCATCATCTTCGGGTAGGAAAGCCTCAACCACGCCATCTTGTAAAACGAGGGCGTAACGCTTGGACCTAATGCCCAGGCCAAAACCAGATGCATCAACTTCGAGGCCAACCGCTTTGGCAAATTCAGCATCAGGATCGGCCAACATCACAATGTCCCCGGAACCTTGGGCCTGGCCCCAAGCGTCCATGACTACTACATCATGGACTGAGATACATGCAATTGCATCGACTCCGGCCGCAGAAATACTTTCCGCCAACTCAACGTATCCGGGGAAGTGAACCTTGGAACATCCTGGAGTGAAGGCACCCGGCACCGCGAAGAGCACCACCCGACCGGACCCCAGAATCTCGGTACTGGACACCGTCGCCGGAGCGCCATCGACCATCATTCGAAGTTCCACCTCGGGAAGTGTGTTGCCGACTGCAATACTCATGTCATCGTCCTTTCATAAGGGATCGCCCACTGATATTCGCTAAGAGTAATGAGCGCAATTTAGCCGACTGTACTGTCCAATAAGTGTTTCGGCGCGCCCACCCATTGGGACCGTCAAATTTTGATTCCCGGATTTTTTGAACCCTTATGCACTTAGGTGGTTGGGAAGTACACGGTAGGTGACCCAATGGGTCAACCAGTCGGGTGCCGCGATCTGAAGTTTGTACTCGTTGATCGGATCGCCGTCATCAGGCATCCAGGTAATGATCGTCGAGCCTTCATCGAGGTGAATGTCACAGGCCGTCGACCATGCTGCAAGACGAAGGAATGACCTTCTTCTGAGGTCGTCTGCGAGTAGCGCTTTGTTGTGGATAACTGCACGGAAGGAGACAGTGTTTGGATTGAGTCGTAGAACAGGTATGCAGCCGCGCACTCGATTTTCAATGTGCAGCAAAAAGGAATCTACTGCGTTAATCTGCGGATCGTTGAGTGCCGCGAGTACTCGCGGATCAAGCTCGGGTACATCAACGGGGGGTATCTCGGTGAGGCCCCGGGTCAAGCGGACACCTCGAGGGAGCGCAACATGGCGGCGACGGGTATTTGTGGGGAAGACGGTTCCTTCCCACCCCAGGGCTGTACCGGTGGTGTCGGTCAATTGGGCCAAAATTTGGTCGGGTGAACTACCTTCGGCAACGTGGACAAAGATCTCAGGGGCGGGGAGGTCCACCATCAGTTGCATGCGTGCGGTGAGCACAGCGATGACGGAGTCACGGTTTAAGGCCCGACCCCGGGCAGGGAGAGTAAGTTGGCTTCGGTTCACACTGCCGGCGGCGCTGTGCTGTTCTGTCATGTGACGCCTCCTCCTCGCATAGTGCACCTGTCGTAGAAAAACCGTAGTGGGCAAAGTGGAATTACTGTAGCGTGGCTATTGTCATTGATTTTGCCTTCCGAAATGACGTTTATGAGAAGAGGATGGAAATGTCGCAGGGTGATTTGAGTAATCCGATGGATCTTGTTAATGGCGTGTGTGCCAGGGCTGCGAGTGATGCGGGTTTGAGGGAGCGTTTGTTGGCTGATCCGCGAGCCACACTTGCCCAGGAGACCGAGTTGACGATTCCCGAGGATTGGGATTTGGTGGCAAGTGAAGCAGCTGATGGCACGGTCCGGGTGGAACTGGTGAACGAAGACATTCCCGAGACGTACCTAGAACTGGTTTCCGGTGGTGGCGATGGAAGCGGTTGCGAGCCTGGTATGTCTTAATTGACGAGACAAGCGGATGCATTTGTCACGGGTGGTAAACCGGCTATTTCTGACTGCGAGGCGGAAGGCATCGGTCCTAGATAGTAAAGGTAGGCAGACCAACTAGGTGAGAGCTTCGTTGCTGATATCTGTTACTGCTTGGTGAAGATCATGGTGAACACGACAGGGGTCGCAGTTGCTGAGGGCGGTCCGAAGATTCCCTTACGCGAGATCTTCATGGTTTTGCCCGTGATCGACATGCCGTAGGCACGTGCATCCATTCCAGTATCTCCCACGTAGTCGAACACGATGGTATTCGTATTGTTTGAAAACCAGGTGCCCTTGCTGTACTTCAATTCAACGTTTTCCGTGACCTTGTTTGCCCAACCGTCTCCGGAAGCGGAGGCCAAGGACTTAATGAACGGGATGTTGTCTGAGAACTTGTTGCCTGGCAGGATCTTGAGCACGGTGTCTGCATTGCAGTACCACCGGTCATTAAATTGCCCTGTGGGTGTGGGACATGCAACAGCTGGTGCTGTAGCAACTTGAAGACTGGTGAGCTTCCAGGTGCCAACAGGATTCACGGTCTTTGGAGCTGCCTGAGCTGAAGCTAACGGAAGTCCCATCACCAACAGGCCTGCGGCAGCTGCCGCGATCGAACGTGTAATTGAGGTGCGGGAGATGGTTACCATGGTTTTTTGTCCTTTAATAGTAAAGAGCAACTAACGTGCCCCCAATTAGGCCTGAATTCTAGCGAAATTGAGCCAAAAATGGCAAATTCTTTTTTGGTTTGATCCCTGGCATTGGGGGACTCATTTCCTGAAATGCATCCGAGGTGTGGCTGACACTGCTGGGTGAGACCGAAAACAGACGCCGTAATGGCAGCCGAGAAAGTGGGATGGCGAGTTGGGAGATTCCCTCTAGGCTTGACGAGAGGCTTGTTCTTAACAATTAATGTGGAAGGGGATTGTCATGTCACAGAGTGAAATGAAAGATCCGATGAGTCTGGTTAATAGTGTGTGCCTAAGTGCTGCCAGTGATGCTGACTTAAAGGAGCGCCTGCTGGCTGATCCGCGGGCTACGTTGGCCGCGGAGACCGGGCTGTCTATTCCGCAGGACTGGGATTTAGTTGCTAGTGAGGCACCTGATGGCACGGTCCGGGTGGAACTGGTGAACGAAGACATCCCTGAGGACTACCTAGAACTAGTCTCGGGTGGTATTCCAACGGATAGCACTACTGCACCAGCACCACGCCCGAGTTGCTAACAGTGCTTTAGTGAACTGGCGTTGCAGATCAAATGCGCCTAGATGACTTGGCGTTGAATCAGGTCTGCGAAGTGACCGGGTTGTGACACGAGTTCTTCGAAGGTTCCCTGTTGAGCGATTCTGCCACCCGCGATCACAACTATTCGGTCAGCGCCCTGGATGGTAGTGAGTCGGTGCGCGATAATGATTCTGGTCAAGCGCAAGTTCTCTAGGTGGTCAACGATCGTTCCTTGGGTAACGTTGTCGAGAGCACTGGTCGCTTCATCAAGAATCAGCATGCGCGGGTTACTTGCTAGCGCCCGGGCAAGAAGAATCCGCTGGCGCTGACCGCCGGACACGGTGCCGCCACCATCAACGACCGGTGTGTCTAGGCCCATTCCCATGGCGCGCACTTCGTCTGCGACACAGGCCCACTCGAGCGCCTGCCAGATTTCTTTACTCGTGAGGCCGCGGCCCATGTCGACATTGTCGCGAATAGGACCGGGGAGAAGTTTTGAGGATTGCAGCACACTTCCTACCTGCCGCCGGAAGGAAGGAAGATCGAGAACGGACAAGTCCTGGCCGTCGACCGTCACGACTCCAGACTCTTGTTCCTCCAGTCCCAGCAGGATCCTCATAAGAGTGGTTTTGCCGCAGCCCGATGGGCCGACAATCGCAACCTGCTCACCTGGGCTAATACTAAAACTCACACCGTCTAGGACTGGCCGTGCGCCAGGCTCGTAACGGAAAACAATGTCGGTAAAGGTGACCCCGCCACTGATCCGGCCCGGGTCAATTCCATCGCCGCCACCCTCGGGAATTGCTTCAAGTACCGGTTCCACCTTGCTGATCACGGCACGGCCATTGAATAGGGCACTCGCCGAAAATGCTGTTACGGCCAAGGTGGTTGTGGCAATGGCGAGGGCTGCCTGCGCAGTGACGAAATCACCGAATGTTGCGCCGGTTGCACCTGTGACAGCCACAATCACGATAAGACCAATTACGGGCCAAGCACTGATGATCACCGTTTGAACCATGGCGATTCGACGAACAGAAAGATCGGCACGAGTGAGCTTTGCTTGAAGTACTGCCCACCGCTTGAAGGCCCGTGACTCCGCACCTGAGACTCGCAAACGATTGACCGCCCCAAGAGTTTCCAGCAGACGACCCTGAGCGGCTGAGTGAGCAGTAACACGGATGAGAGTCCTGCGGGCACTCTCTCGAGTGAGCCAGAGATTGACCAGCAATTGGATGGACAACAAAAGGATGGCCGCCACGAGCAGTGGTGTGCTGGTTGTGGCAATGGCCGCAAGTCCGCCCAGGACCGCCACAGTGTCAAGAAGCCCGACAATGATTGCATCGGGGACAGCAGTTGACGCCATCGAGACAGCAGAGGATTGGGTCATTCGTTGCCCCATGGAGTACCTGTCATGCCATGTGGTGCGCAAGCGCATAATTCGATCCCACACGGCTCCGCTGGTGAGCGCAATCCCCCGAACACGAATGCGCAACAGCGCGACACTTCGCACGTATTGCCAGGAAACACCGACAAGCAACAGCACTAGAAGGGTGAGCAGCGAGACTGACACCGAGCGGAAATCCGTACTCGTGACCGAACCGGCGACCTTTCCCAGAATGAATGGGGTGAAAAAGGCGAGCGCCGCAAGACCCGCAGTGAGAATCGCAATCACTGACAGGTCCACACCTGAGCGCCTAAAGCCGAGTCGAGCAAGTGCACTCAAGCCCAGTGAGGTGGAGGGAAGTACCGGAACAAACTCCCACGCTTTCCCGCTGAGTCGCTCAATCCACTCCTGGTCCAGCTCTTGCTGAGCTCCAGGGACTTTGGGATCCGTCACCTTCCAGTTGCGGCCATACCAAGTGAGAGAGACGAAGTGGTGGTCGCGAGTTTCGGCAACGAGTGAAGGCCCTTCTTGTTCGGACCACAATGGCGCTAGGTCAATCGCTCGAGCCCGAGCGCCGCAGGCAGCACCTGCTGCTGTAAAAGGATCACGTCCGGTGAAGACCTGGGCCTGTGCTCGATCGCGGTCCGATTCGTCGAGTGAAAAACCCGACGATTCCACCGTGGTGAATGCTGCAGCCAGCGCTGCAGAACTCGTATCGCGCATCACACGAGGCCGAGCAATTGGTCCAACTACCGCACCGGCTAGAAGGTCAATTCCTTGCAGGGTCTCGGCTTGCGCGAGTTCGGCGGCCACGACTCGTTGCCCGATTGAATCTGAATCCTGATTCGCATCGATCGCTCGAACCGCCTCCAACGTAAGGCGAGCCACGAGATCAAGTGATTGTGTCCAGCCCTGCGCATTGGCGGGTTCAGTCGCGTGTGCGATCTGGCACCGAAGTCCGCTGGTGAGCCACACGCCACGGGTGAGAGGCATCGGCGCGTCCAGCACACCAATTTGGGCATCACGCCAGCCACACAGTGCAGCGGAACCGGAAGTCACCGTCAGCCAACCCAAGACGGAATGGTTCGACGGGGGAACGGGTATCGCGATGGGTACCACGGCCTCACCGGGTGCCAAACGAAGTGATCCGACTGTCTCCGGAGCGACAACCTTGGTGGCCCAACGTCCATTGAGCGCCGCCTGACCGAGTGCGTAGATCCATTGATCAAAAAGGCGGAAAGTAGGGTGTTGATCGGTGTCAGAAGCCGCGGCATGTGGTGGCAATTGCGCGTTGATTAACTGCGCGTTGAGCAATTCCGCGATCGTTGACTCCCGAACTGTGGTTCCCTGTTGCGCCGTGACCAGCAGACGAGTCCCGGAATCAGTTATCGAGCACCCGGTCATTATCGAACCACTTTGCATTCTCGTTATGGGTAGCCGGCGCCCGTTCGCCAGTTCGGCGAATACGAGCAACTCGCCGGTCAGTACCTCAAGGGTGTTTCCAGCATCGGGATGTATTGCTACAACACCAGTGAACTCTTTGATTTCTGTTGGAGACGTCATCCGGCATTCACCAACCGTGAGTAGGCCCCCTGCTCAGCCATCAGCGATTCATGTGTGCCTCGCTCAACGACCACACCTCGCTCGAGCACCACGATTTCATCGCTGTCGCGAATAGTGGAGAGTCGATGGGCGATCACAAGACAACTGATTCCGCGGCGTCGAATAGCCTGGTCAATGAGTGCTTCGGTCGGCGGATCGAGTGCGCTCGTTGCTTCATCGAGCACAAGGATTCTTGGGTTGCGCGCCAATGCTCGGGCAATCTCTAGACGTTGCCGTTGGCCACCGGATAAATCGGAACCACCCTCAGACAGCACGGCTTCCAATCCACCGGGTCTCGCGGCAACATCTTGTGCCAACTGGGCGTCCTCCAGTGCCTTGTGAACATCGGTGTCACGAATATTTGGATCCCATAAGGTGACGTTATCCCTTATGGAACCTGCAAAAATTGTGACATCTTGATCAACGAGGGCTATTCCATCGGTCAGCACCACAGGGGCATGTTGACGTCGGAGAAGTCCGTCCACCAAGATCTCACCGCTCCATGGTTGATACAAACCCGTGACCAGTCGGGAGATGGTCGACTTTCCGCAACCGGATGGACCCACAAGGGCAACGCGACCCCCTGGTGGAAGTTGCAGATTCAGATCGGTGAGGATTGGCGGAGCCAGTCGACTGTAACCGAATGTGACATTTACAGCCCGTACTTCGCCGATGACAGTACCCGGAGCTCCTACCTCAATCTCCGGCTCACTTGCGGTGCTCACTTCGGATTGCCCACTGTCATCAAGAGGAGCATGCATGATGTCATCAATTTGATCGAGTGTTGGCCGCAGCATTTGCGCGATGCCCATGAGCCCGGTGAGTTGGGCCAGAGGGCCGATCATGATGCCGGCGATCGCCAGCACGGCAAGGAGTGATCCTGGTTCTATCCGCCCATTAACAATCTGCAGGAGCGCAACACCGGTGATTGCGATGGTGGCAAAGCCCGTGAGAAATGAAGGGATTGCATTGACTATCAGCATTCGTAGCGCCACGCGCTGCTCGGATTCCACCTGTTTGTTAATGGCGGCGACGCCCCGCGCGATAATCGCGTCTTCGGAACCGGCTGCCTTAACAGATTCAATCTGTGACAGGGCTGAAGCCATGGTTGAGCCAGCTTCGATTGTGTCGACGATTACTTTCGCAGCTTCATCTTTTGCCTTAATCAGGGAAAAATGTAGTGCAATACCTGTGATAGTGGCAATGACAATGGCGGTGATACCAATCAGTGTGTCGATGATCACCAATGCAACGGCTGCCACGATTCCGGTGATCGCTGTCACTCCAACATTGAGGGCAAGTGTTGAGATACTCACACTCATGGTGTCAATTATCAGAGCGCGTTGGGCAATGGAAGCTGCCCCGCGTTGGGCATGAAATGATGCGGGAAGTCTGAGTAATCTGTCTACGACGCCTGCGGTAAGGCGCACGGATATTCGAGTGGAAAGTCGAATACTCAAAATACCTTGGATGATGTAAAGCACGGTTTGCACCCCGAGAGCCACGATCAATCCTGTGACCGTTGCCGCGGCTGCCAGGCCGGCGAGATTGTTCAAGCCATTGCCAAAGAGCGTCATCAGCGCCGGCATCAAAAGGGTCGGTACCAGGAGAAGTAGCCCAACAATTGCTGCGGCCAGCATGGCAGAACCGATAGTGCCTGCGGAAGCGAAGAGTCGACCTATAACGCCAGCGCGCTTCCCACCTTGTTCGAACTCTTCTCCCGGCTGCAGTGAAAGTACGACCCCTGTGAAGCACTTATCAAATTCTTCGTCAGGGCATTTTCGGGGACCGTTAGCTGGGTCATTGAGATACCAGCCTCCGGGGTACCACCCTTCCACCACAAGATAGTGGTAGAACTTCCAGTGGATCACCAATGGAAAAGTGAGATTTTTGAGGTCTTCGGGTTCGCGCTTGACCGCCCGGGTGTTCATTCCATAATTGCGAGCCGCCACCATAATATTCCGAGCGGTTGCCCCGTCACGTGAAACCCCGCAGGCTGTGCGTAATTCGTCAAGATCCACGTATCTGCCGTGTCGGGCCAAGATCATGCCCAAACTTGCGGCTCCGCACTCGGTAGCTTCCATCTGCAGCATTGATTCCACTTTGGCGCGGTGGCGCGAACGTGGTTTTCGCTCCGCTGTTGCTGGAGGCTCTGTGATGGTCACGTCAGGATCAACCGATGTTAGTGAGTTCACGCAGAAGCGTGGATTCAGACTCAATGATGCCGACGGTGACCTGCTCCCCGGGAGTAATGGGGTCATCGGTTGAAATGGATACGTATACATAAGTATCCACAGGGTTCAGGGTCAGGCTGGTAAGGGCAGCTGCTCGATCTGAGGGCATGGGTGTATTCGATATAGCCGACACGGTACCGCTCACTGCAAAGTCAGTTCCAGAAATTTGTGCGCTTTGGCCCACGCGTACCCCACTTGATAAATCTTGTGGAACGGGAACGAAGACATTGGTGTCGCTGCCGGGTGGAAGGATCGTGAGCACTGGCGTTCCACCAGGGAGCACTTGCCCGGGGGAAGCGAGGATTTGCCAGATGGTTCCGTCGGCGGGTGCGGTGAGGGTAACGGTTTCGCCACCGGCGCCCATCCCCTCGGCTAAAAGATCTCCTTTGCGGACACTGGTTCCTTCACTGCCTTGGGTTCCTTCGAAAACGAATTCATCAATGCTTGCCACCGCGATCACTCCCGACTCGCCCACAGCGCGCCCCGCTGTCGTGATGGAGGAGATCTGGGGTGTACCTGCCGCATAAAGAATCGCGGCGGCGAGCACGCCCGCTACACCCACAATCGCTATCCAGATCTTTGGTGAGGTGATGGGCAGCAAATTGTCGATCTGTTTGGGAATGTCTACCTGGGCGAGCGCCTTGGCGCGAAAAAGGTGCGACGCAGGCGTTGCATTCTCTGCCGGTGTTTCCTCAACAGCTTCAAAAATTGCGTCGAGAACATCGGATCGTCGCCGACCGCCTTCAGGAGGAGACCCAAGTGTGCTCACGGGCCGCATTCTATTGGATGCCAGTGCCCAGGCGATAGTCCTGGCGCTGAATTGGGTTAGCCGCTTGCGGGTCCGCGCTTGCCGATATTGGGGCCTACATACGCAGCCAAGGTTTGCACGCTACTGGAATTGAAACCGCTTGGGCAGTTGCGAGTGACCTTCTCGAGATATACCGACCCGCCGGGGAATTTTGCAGTTGGTTCAAAGAATTCGGCGTAGCACTGGGGGTTGCAGTAGAAGATCCCGGCCGGCCCAGACGTAGTGACCACGGACTGATCGGTCTGAATGACCTTCTGGCCAGTGAGTGTTCCCGACATGACGTAGCACGTTTGACCACTTGCCACGCTTGATGAAGAGGCGGTGATGGTCATGGATACTTTTGCGCCGGTGATCTGATTGCCCGCAGAGTCTGTTCGTGAGGTGAAACTATCCTTGGATGTGTTGAACACTGTTCCCGTGAAACAATCAAGAATGTTCCACTTGCTTGTGCTCTGAACGTTGTAGAAATAGTCGCCATTGGCATCTTTCATGCCGCGACACTTATCGAGTTTGCTCTCCACGCTGTTTGCTGGAATGAACCACCCGAGCGCCAGGATGGGGTGGGCATCGTTTGCGATTCCAATCGGAGACCGTTCAACCTCGACCTTTTTAGAACCGAGTTGTTCAATTAGGCATTTGGGGGCAATGTGGTAGTGGTAGTCGTCGCCACGACCAGCGTGACCACCGCAGTTATCGAGTTCACCGGAGTCGAGAGTGTGTTCGAGCATGGCCGATTGCGTCCATGGGCTGAAGAGGGGAACGCCGTTAACAGCGATCCCGATTGCTCCATCGCCGGGAACCGTTGGGGTGGATGCCAGGATCGACTTTCGGGGAATCGTGTAGGTGTAGTTATGTGCCGACGGATACTGTTGATTGGTCGCAGTAATCCCGACCATGGTGGGCGCTGATCCACCGGGAAGGCCGTTGGCTCCGAATGAAATTGTCGATGTAGTGCATCGAAAGCCCGTTACTTGACTGGTGTAGGTGGAATTGCGGCAGAGCAGATCCCCTGTGCTGGTACTGGTGGAGGTCGTAGTGGTGGTGGAAGCCTTGACCCACTTCAGCTTCCCCCCAACCTTCTTGCAGGTGAGATTTCCTTGTACCTGCCCTTTCTTTTTACACGTATCTCCCGCCTTGGCAGCAGGTACAACCGTCGTGATCTTTGCAGCGGCAGTTCGGTGATCCTCGCCTGTCTGCCAGCCTTCGTGTGCGGGCGCCACAGTTGGTGACATGAGAGCCATAGATGCAATGATGGCCAATACAGTGGTTGAACGAAGCAGTATCTGCGTGTACCTCATTGGTGTCACGAGCTGCCTTCCCTCTCAACTACCGCCACGTTAAAGCTGGCTAAGAAAGCAGCAGCCTAGCGTCCGGTCCCGCTGAGGTCAGCGGACAATGGATGGCAGATGGAAAACCAGGTCCATCGGCCGACCAGAATGAACCAAATTCATATGACGTGCGAATGACCGCATTCATGGGTGAAAGTTTGCGCGGCATGCTGTTGAATGCATATGCTTTCGGCACCATTGGCTCAATTGCTGTCTTAGCAGCTTGGGTGATGCTTGGCTTAGCACTCGTAATGTTGATCCTGACCGTTCTTGGGTTCAGGCACTTGCGCAGAATTGATGAGAAGGAAGCAATTTTCGAGCCTGCCGCATAAAAACTTGAGCTCCCTCGGCAATGAGGGAGCTCAAGTTTCTATCAACAGGCAAGGAATTTCAATCATCAATGACTTGAGTTGGATCTTTGTAAGCGATGACGCCGAAAAATCAGGCCCCCGAAGCGTCTGGCTTCTGTGTGGGAAGTGTGGGAACCTGCCACCCAGCAGCAACTGCGCCCAGTCGAACCGTCAGGGTAACGGCCACCCCAACCAAGAACGGCACCCAATTACCGAAACTTTGGGTAAGCAGGAATGCAACGGAACCGGCTACCGCAGCAAGTGCGTAAACCTCACCGTCAAAAATGGAGATCCGTTTCCCAGCGAGGACATCTCGAATTATTCCACCACCGACCCCACTAATAACTCCTAAGACAACAGCGGGCCCGGCAGCAAAACCTGCGTCACGAGCGATGTCGGTTCCCACAATCGTGAAAGCGGCAAGGCCTATTGCATCGGTGATGACAAAAAAGCGGCTCATCCAGGTTCGGTGGCGTTGCCAGGGGAATACTCGAACCGCAACCCACACCACAACAACGGTGATCGCGATCAAACTCACTGTTGGCCAAAAATCTATCAACCAACCGGGGGTTGTGACTATCAGTAGGTCGCGCAATGTTCCGCCGCCAATTGCTGTGACGGCCGCCAGTGTCGAGACGCCCAACCAGTCCATGCCGGCTCGCGCACCTGCGATTGCACCGGAGGCAGCGAAGGCCACGATTCCAACCACGGTCATGACAAGAAGTGGGAGTGGGAGTTCGAACACGATCAAAGCCTCTCACTCTGGATTCACCGATGTCTCATCTGGTCTTTGAACTATCTGTCAAGATAGCGCCATGAGTGAAGAAGTTGTTTACAATCACGAGGAATCCATTACTGTCAAAGCGTCAGCGCAGGATGTGTATGACATTGTTTCTGACATCACTCGCACGGGTGAGTGGAGCCCCGTCTGCAGTTCATGTTGGTGGGATGACGAGGTGAGTGCCGGATCCGTGGGCGCCTGGTTTACCGGACTTAATGTTTTACCGGATCGAACTTGGGAGACCAAATCGCAGGTTGTGGTCGCAGAACCCGGTCGTGAGTTTGCCTGGATAGTTGGAGGCAAATTTGTTCGGTGGGGATACACCCTTACCGCAGGTGATGGCGGGACGGTTCTCACCGAGTCGTGGGAATTCCTCCCAGAAGGAATTGCGATGTTTGAGGAAAAACATGGGGAACAGGCGGCCGCCCAGATCGCTAATCGCACCCAACAGGCACTCGACGGGATCCCGAAAACTCTTGCTGCGATCAAGCGGATTGCTGAATCAGGTCATCAAGGTCTTTAGCGAGGGGATTAACTCGCAGGTAAAACACGACACCGATCGCGGTGGTGCAGCCTGAAGCCAAGTGATTCGCATAGTGACAATGCGGGCGAGTTATTGGAGTCGACTTGGAGTGTGAGCCTTGAGCAGCCCTGTTCGCGTGTCGTGTCTGCTAACGCATGCATGATCAACCCACCAATTCCTCGTCGGCGATACTCATGTGTGACGAATACATGGGTGATAACACCCCAATTGTCAGTGAAGGCGATGCGTCCGCTTGCAACAATCTGATCATCGATAAAAATCGAGAGATAGTGAGCGGGGTATCGGAGCAATTCACCTGCGGATTGTTGATCGTGAATTGCAAGCCATTCGGTAGTTGGCTCAAGTGAAGTTGTGAAGGTGAATGGTTCGTTTTGCACCAATGGTGGGAGATCACTGGTATCAATCACCATGAAGTTGACTTCGGCTGCAACTATCCATCCGCTTGTTTCGAGGTGTTCGTCTAGTTTGGTGTATGCCGGCAGTGGCACAGTGATGGCGGGAGGTAATTCGTTGTTTCGGTAAAACTCATCAATTTTGTGAATGGCTTCTTCGATTTCCATTCCTGGTTCCCCGAAAGGTCGGGCTCCGGCTGGCAGTACTGAACTCCGGTGGAGGGTGTTGTCCTTGGATGCTCGTAGGAGCCACTTGCCGCACTTTTCAGTGAGATCTGCCGGCCATGTAGCTTGCGCAGCTGCTTCAAGCTCACGAATTCTCATGCTCAGTGGTGCGCCGAAACCTGCTTTCGCGTTGACTTCGGTAACCACACGCCAGTGCGTGATCGAGTCTGGATCAAAAATTTCCACTGAGCCGTCACGTTTACGAATCGTTCGCTCGGTCTGCAGGACACCGAGCAGTTCCTTTGTATTTCCTTGAGAGTCACGCAATGCGATTGTCAACCGGGCACCGATCTGTGACGTTCCGGGCGGGTTGATCATGGTTCAATTCTAGACAACCGTGTAGGTGCCACTTCCCAGAAGAACATTTCCGTCTTTGAGGCTTTTCCATTCTTCGTCGGTGAATAATCGGGAATGAATTATAAATCGCAATCCTTCGGGAGTTTCCAGAGAGAAACCTCCACCTCGACCGGGGACCGCATCAATCGTTATGTGCGTGTGCTTCCAGTATTCGAATTGCTCTAATGAAATCCAAACCCGAATCGGTTCGACGATTTGATCAATTACCAGTTCGCCCAACAGTACGTCGGAGCCACCAACCCTAAACTCGCCCTCGGTGTAACACATGGGGGCTGAGCCATCGCAACAACCACCTGATTGATGAAACATTAGGGGACCGTTGTTTGAGGTGAGTTTTCGAATTAACTCATTAGCCGCCTCTGTAGTACCGATACGTGGTGGAAGTCCGCTATAGGTCAGGGACATGAATTACCAACACTCTCTTTGTATTGAAGTGCGGGAGACCCGGGGGCCTCCCGCACTTCTGGTCACTCTAGAAGAATCCAAGCTTGTTCTCGGAGTAGCTGACAAGGAGGTTCTTTGTCTGCTGATAGTGATCAAGCATCATCTTGTGGTTTTCGCGGCCGATACCGGATGACTTGTAGCCACCGAAAGCAGCGTGCGCAGGATACGCGTGATAGCAGTTGGTCCAGACTCGACCCGCTTGGATCTCTCGACCCGCACGGTATGCCGTGTTCATGTATCGAGTCCAAACGCCGGAGCCCAATCCATAAAGTGTGTCATTGGCGATTTCCATTGCTTCCTGGAAACCATCAAATTTTGTCACCGCGAGTACCGGACCAAAGATTTCCTCTTGGAAGATACGCATGTTGTTCGTGCCCTCCATGACAGTGGGTTCGACATAAAAACCACCGGACAAATCACCACCGAGATCTGCGCGTTTGCCACCAACGAGTACCTTCGCACCCTCTTGTTTACCAATTTCAATATAACTGAGGATTTTTTCCAACTGGTCATTTGAGGCTTGAGCACCAATCATGGTGTTCGTGTCCAGTGGGTTTCCTTGAGTGATTGCCTTTGTGCGAACGAGAGCATCAGCAAGGAACTTGTCATAAATGGGTGCATCAATGAGTGCCCGCGAAGGTGCCGTACACACTTCACCTTGGTTCAGAGCAAACATGTTGAAACCCTCAAGGCACTTGTCATAAAACGCATCATTTTGATCCGCGATGTCGCGGAAGAAAACATTGGGAGACTTGCCACCCAATTCCAGTGTTACGGGAATAATGTTCTCTGATGCGTATTGCATGATTAAACGACCCGTTGTCGTCTCGCCGGTGAATGCAATTTTTGCAATGCGTCGGGATGAGGCAAGTGGCTTACCTGCTTCAACTCCAAAACCATTCACAATATTGACGACACCTGGTGGGAGAAGATCTGCGATTAGATCCATCAGGAACAAAATTGAAACCGGTGTCTGTTCGGCTGGTTTGAGAACAACGCAGTTGCCTGCGGCCAGTGCAGGAGCGAGCTTCCACACAGCCATCAAGATTGGGAAGTTCCAAGGAATGATTTGGCCAACGACACCTAATGGCTCGTGGAAGTGATAGGCCACGGTGTCATGATCTATTTCTCCGATAGAGCCTTCCTGAGCACGAATCGCTCCGGCAAAGTAACGGAAGTGATCGATGGCAAGTGGAATGTCAGCGGCCATTGTTTCCCGCACTGGTTTTCCGTTTTCCCATGTTTCAGCTACGGCAATCATTTCAAGATTTGCTTCCATGCGATCGGCAATCTTGTTCAAGATGATTGCGCGCTCGGTAACAGAGGTTTCACCCCATGACTTTGCCGCAGCGTGGGCGGCATCAAGTGCTTTTTCAATATCTTCGGCAGTACCGCGAGCAACTTCACAGAAGACTTGACCGGTTACCGGAGTAACGTTTTCAAAATATTGACCTTTAACCGGCGCTACATATTTTCCGCCGATCCAATGGTCGTAGCGTGCCTTAAATTCGGCAACGCTTCCTGCCTGTCCAGGCTGCGCGTAAACACTCATTTTTTCCTCTCATGCCGACAGTTTTGCCGACCCTTGGCATTGAGATTAATTCTGTAAAGTCGGCTTTAACGGGCCTAGAGCCGTTACCTACCCCTAACCGGGCAGATTGGATAGGTAAATTCCTACACATTTGGCTAGGTAGATAGGTAGCATCGAATATGGCTCCCAATGTCCGACCAGAGGTTTCGTTAGGTCGGCGTTCTCCCATGGCCACCACACGCATTGTGGTGGCTGATCGCAACGTAATAACGCGAGTGGGTATTAGATCAATTCTGGAACGAAATCCCGGGATGGCTGTCGTCGCCGAGGCAACAACATATGACTCGGTGATTGATGCGGTGGACGAGCATGGTCCGGACATCATGATTATTGACCTAGACCTAGGTGATGACACAACACGCGGCTTGAAAATCTGTGAAGAGATATCGGAAAGATACCCTTCAACGAAAATATTGATTTTGGCAAATACGTTGAGTGAATTGATAGTGATTGAAGCACTGCGTCGTGGAGCTAACGGGTACCTGTGCAAAGACGATTTGAAGGCTGATGAACTATCAAAGGGCGTCAAAGCGATCCAAGACGGAGAAACAGTTTTAGGTCGAGGAGTTGGCAAGCTAGTGGCTAAAAGTTTGGGTTCAACCCGCGATAAATCAGATCACTTAACGGAACGTGAAGTGATCGTGGTTCGCGCAATAGCCCGTGGGTTAAGTAACAAACAAATTGCACATGAATTATTCATCTCTGAGAGTACCGTCAAGTTTCACGTTCAGAATGCATCAAAGAAATTGAATAGTCACCGTCGAGGGGAACTTGTTCACCGTGCGAGCGCGGCAGGGTTAATCGCATAGAGGTGGCAGGGTGCGGTCTAGGCGGGCTCAACCGCATCTGCGTCGCGCTTGGCTTTACTCATTACGGTCGCGCCGCTAACGAATGCTTTGCGCCAGGGAAGTACGCCATCGATTTCTACTTCGATACTGAAACTCAGGAGAGTTCGAATAAGAACGATGACACCCAGGACGAGTACGTTGTCCAAGTTTGGCTCCACGGCAACCGTGCGGATGAGATCACCGGCAACGAGGATTTCCAATCCGAGAAGAAGCGCTCCACCGAATGTTTGCCGCATCGCTTGATAAGCAGTGGCGCCCTTCTTGGTGCGGGCAAGGGTTCGCAGTGAAAAGTAGGTTGCCCAGATTAATCCGACCGCGATGACTACGGTCGCGACAATTTCGAATCCGCGAGCAACGTTGAGCATCACTTCGGTATAAGTGGATTCAGACATGGGAGAGGTATATCACTGAGGCCCTTTTTCTGCTGCGACTTCAGTAATCAGAGCTGTCAAGACCTCTTCGGTGATCGGACCGATTACTCGAACCGCTATTTGCCCGCTGCGATCTACGATCAGTGTGCTGGGTAGTCCGCTGGGTGGTATGCCCGGGATGAGTGCAAGTAGACGACCCTCTGGGTCGGCGATACTTCGGTAAGGAATTTCCTGGGAGAATTCACGGGCGGAGTCAAGGTCATCGTTAACGTTCAATCCAAGAAATTGAACACCCAAATTTTTCGTGGCATTTTGAGTGGCGATAAGTTCAGGAATTTCTTCAATGCAGGGAGCACACCAACTTGCCCAGGCATTAACGACAGTGACGTCCCCCAATAAATCAGCGATTGCGATGGGCTCTAGATCTAGATCAAGTCCAGCAATTGCCGGGATAGGTTCGCGATCTGGTTTTGCGATGAAGGTCAGTCCAACATCTGTTGCCTGTTGCGCGGATGCCCCTCCAAGGTCGCTTTCATTAATGGGGATTGTGGTTTCACTACTGGAAGACATGAAATTTCCACAACCAGTTAGGGATGCGGCGAGGATAAGTAGAATGGCTAGCTTTTTCATGTTGGTCGGGACTGCGTCTCTCGGGCCTCTTGGCGTTCGAGTTGATTGGTTTCTTTTTCTTGCTCTCTCCACCACTGCAGTGAGGCGATCATTACCCCAAATCCATCAAGCACCATGCCCAAAGCCCACATCAGTGCTCCGGCAAATTTTTGATCGGTGAGTGGATCGAGTCCACTCGTAAAACTGGCCTCAATATAGGTCGGATAAAGGGGGATGGGGGCGAAGTGAATTACCATTCCCAGAACTGTTTCGGGGATCATCATTAAGCCAAGTGAAACAACGCGAACTCCGGCAGCTGGTCGTTTGGCAATCATGTCGTTACCCATTAACGGGTAGTAAAAAATTAGTGTGGCTGCCAAGAAAACTGGCCGCTCGATAAATAGCATCGCGTCGTGATCGGTCAAAATCCATTCCATGACAAAAATTACGTGGGTTCCCAATAACACGAAGGCGAATAAGAACCAGCCAAAATACGGATTGGTAATTAGCGTCATCGGGCGGCTGCGTAGGACTTTGACCAGATTTCTGCGACCGTGCGGCCCTAAGTTGATGAACGTCAGGGTGATTGGACTCGACATCACGATGAGTGGACCGGCAACCATCATGATCGCGATGTGTTGCATCATGTGAGGCCAAAAGGCGATATGTGACCATGCGGAAAAAGGGCCGAGGTAGGTGGCGATCATGACCGCGATGGCTGAGAGAAATGAAATGGTTCGTGCAATCGACCATGACTGGCCGGTGATTCGCTTGGCTCTGCCAGCCGCCCATAGGTATAGCGCGGCGATTGCCAGCAAATTGATTAGGGCAAAGTAGTCCGGCTCCCAAAACGGAAGACCAAATGGCACTATTTGCATGGACTCAGGTTAGTTGAATCGAGCGTCCCGGCAGTTAGCACGTATGTTCATAGAAAATTTGTCTAATTTTGACCAAATCAGTATCCTCATACGCTATGTTGCCCTTGCTACTCTTGAGGGAGCAGCTTGCGTTTCTGAATAGGACGAAAGGGTTTGCGTGAAAAAGTTCCTGGTCACATTCCTTACCGTTCTCCTTGGGGGAGCGATTGTTGCTGGAGTAGGCGTGTTCAACGCCGTTCAGGGGGAGGCCCCTCCCGTTCTGGTGGCAAATGTCGTGGGTACCAAGACGGCACCATCAGGTGAAGAAATGCCGCACGCTGAACTCTATTTAGATGTGTACCCCAATAGTTCCTCGCAAGTACCTCAGCCAGAAACCAAGTCTCCGATTAATAACGTCTTGTTGGCCGGTCAACCGTTTTATCACCCGTCAACAAGTTTGCAGGTGCCCTCAAATTCGCTCGTGACCATTCACTTTCGCCAGTACGACAGTGGCGGGACGATTTACAACCCTTATTTCGCCAAGGTTGTGGGAACCGTTGACGGCAAGATGAAGTGGAATGGCAAGGAAGTAACCGAAATAAAGCCCGATGAAGTTGGCCATACATTCACGGTGCACCAATACCCAGAGTCAACCCAACCGTATTTCTTCATGTCGATCCCACTGCCGATGAACAAGGCAAATGCCAAAACCGACAAAATGGGTTACCCCGTTGATCCTCAAATCATCAGCGTCACGTTCATGACCGGTGAAGCGGGAAGCTACGTGTGGAACTGCGAGTTCCCGTGTGGTGACCTTTACCAGGAATTTGGTGGGCCAATGCAAACGCGTGGCTGGATGGGAGGAACATTTGATGTGGTTGACGCATGAGCACTGAAACGTTGATTCCAGAAGAACCTGAAGCTCCAACAAACCGTCCGCCTTCAATGCAGCGCGTGAAAATGTGGCTGCAGCGCCCTTATGCCCGCAAGATTTTGATTCTGAACGTGGTAATCGGCTTCCTGTTATTGCCGCTGGCTTGGTTGCTTCTGGCAGGGATGAACCAAACTGGCGCCCCTGCATCAGAGATCATGAAAGACATTGAACAGACAGTCTTTGTTTTCACAGTTGTGTCAATTCCGATAACGGCTTTCGTGTTCGCGGTACTGGTCTACAGCCTGCTTGGCTGGCGCCAGATAAGTGGTGACGAGCCCCCTATGCAGGACAGTCCAGCGATTCGCGGTAACACAATTGGCGTTATTTTGTGGACAGTTGTTTCCACGGCACTAGCAATGTTTTTGGTCGTGTGGGGCTTGGTTGAATTGGCCCAAATTACGGCCAATTCTTATGGCACAATCGCAGCTGATGAACAGCCTGGTCAAAAGAGCTCGGAGATCATCAATGTCACGGGACAACAGTGGGTGTGGACATTTGAGTACCCCGAACACAATGGATTGACATCAGATGTCTTGTACTTGCCTTTAGATCGACCCGTGTACTTTAACGTCACCTCCAAGGACGTTATTCATAATTTCTGGGCAGTTGAACTGGGCGTGAAAATTGATGCGAACCCCGGTGCGATTACTCAGACTGGCGTAACCGCAAACAAGTTGGGCACATTCAATGTCCGTTGCGCCGAGTTGTGCGGAATGCACCATGCCTTTATGCAAACGCAAGTTCAGGTAATAGAACAGGACGCCTTCGATTCATGGGTCCGTGAAAGCGGAGGAAAGAAGACCTCATGAGCGTTGACGCAGCAGTAGAGACTAAAACAGTATTTGGGGCAGAAGTTCCCCAGCCACCACAGCATGGTGCGGCCGGTGGGGTAATGAGAAAGCTGAACTTTGGCACCGGGCTGATCGGTGGTCTCGGCTTGGCAGCGATTGCCGGTTGGGTCACTGCGATTGTGACCCCGACTTCGGCATCAAATGACACTTTTGCCCCGATGGAACCAACTTATGTCTACCTTGCAGTTCTCCTTGGCTGGCTTGTGGGATTCATGTTGGGAATGGGTGCCTTCGTTGGCCCCTTGCGCTGGGTTCTTGGTCGAGACATTACCTACTCGGACGCCGAATACATGGCCGGAAAAGACCTTGGCCGTAAGCGCTACTGGAAATTCACCACCGACCACAAAGTTGTGGGAATCCAGTACTTGGTAGTCACGCTCGGCATTCTGGGATTCGCTGGTCTGCTTGCTATGTTGATTCGAACAGAACTAGGTATGACGTGGGCTACTGTGTTCACGCCATCTTTTTACAACAGCATGATTGGTACACATGGAATTGCCATGATTATTGGCATGATTGTCGTCATTAGTGGTCCATTGGGTAACTTCATTGTGCCCATGATGATCGGCTCGCGCGATATGGCATATCCGCGCCTGAACGCACTCTCGATTTGGCTACTTGTTGCGGCGGTCCCCATGTTGGTGAGCTCGATGTTCATGGGTGGAATTCAAGACGGCTGGTCGGTGTATTACCCGCTGGCAGCACAGGCACCCGTTGGGATGCTGGGTTATCAAATGACCATTATTGTGTTTGCAATTTCAACGGCTATCGCCAGCGTTAACTTGATGACCACGATTTTGACTATGCGCGCAAAAGGTATGACCTGGTCGCGCACGCCA
>CAMAVT010000020.1 GCA_945861775.1 Bifidobacterium breve | reverse complement strand
GGCCCCGGCCTCCATGGCATCACGCACGGCATGTGCACCAGGAAATAGGGGCAACAATGATGGATGCACATTAACTATTTGACCGGGAAATGCATTGACAAATATGGGGCTGAGAATTCGCATGAACCCTGCTGCCACAATCAAATCCGGGTTCAATTCCTTCACCTGTCTCAGCATTTCGCTCTGCCACAAATCACGGGAACCAAAATCATTCAGCGGTATTTTTCGTACCGGAATCCCACGGCTCTCGGCAACCTCAACTGCCCTTGCACCCGGTTTATCTGTTACCAACCCAACCACGCTGGATTCCAACCCTGAATCGAGAAGCGCCTCAAAAAGTCTTCCCACACCCGAAGCCAAAACGACTATACGAGCACTCACGAGGCCGGATCAACAATCTCGCCTTGAAGTGTTCGGTACACGTACCCGGTCACCAACGCGGCTAATGGCAAAAACAGAAGGGTGGGGATCCCCCAGAACAAACCCGAAAGCAAGTACGCGGCTGCACTAAATAGCAAGACCAGAATCGCCAGTGGCCAGTTGAGACGCACCAAACGGATACTTGATTTCAATGCTTGAAATGGTGATAGACCACGATCCAGGGCAAAAAATGGAGCGAACTGAAACAACAACATAGCAATTATTGCCGGCACGACGAAAAGGAAAAGCCCTGCCACAAAAGTGATCATGATTAATAATACGGTCAAAGAAAATGCCCCAAAGTATGGGCCGGTAAATGTGTCAGCGAACCCAATTTTTCGGCCTTGCGTGACATACAGAGAACCGCGGATAACTCCTGCCGTTGCTAAGAAAGATGCGACTACAAATAGCACAGCCAGGATAATTACTATTAGAAGTGAACCCATCTCAGACTCAAAACAAGTCGTCATTGCAGCTGAGTCCAAGGATGCACCGGCACCACCCACGTCGATGCAGTTACTAAATGTTTCAGTGAATGGATTTGCAGCAAATTGCTGCCCTAATTGCAGGATCATAACCACAACCGATAGCGCGATAAATGCCAGAGTGTTTTTTGTGAAGGCGATGCGCGCCCATCCCACTGCGGCACCGAATCGGACGCCATCCATGTCGCTATTCATGATCGCGATGTGCTTCCCCAGGATCAGCATCTGGGACTATCACAATTTTAGCTTGACGTTTTCGCATAAATGTTTTAGCCGGAAGCACGGCCGTTGGAGTGATTCCAATCGACAGAAGAATCCACAATAGAGACGCCGAAAGTAATGGATCCGGCCCCAAGGAAACCAAACGAACATCACCCAAGTCGCCCAGTGATATCACAGCTAAGCCATAAAAGACCGCAGCTGCCACGAATGCCACCGCAAAACCGAGGAGAATCCGAATCAATGCGTTTTCTTTACCCAGACTTTTTGAGATACCAATACCCCAAAAAATGCCAATCACAACCACCAATAGCGGTAGCAGCCACACCAGCGCTCCCGCAGTTTCTGGAATCGCGACTAATGGTGGGAATGGCGGAAGTTGAGTGGGAGCGGTCACCGGAATGAATGGAGAGACGATTACGTCAGGGCCAATACTAAATCCAGCACCAACAACATAGGCTGCGCTCCACACCAGAAGCACCGGCATGTATCCGATCGTCAAAGCCAGCAATGCCAGAATTCCGCTCCAACCAGGATTCAGACCCATGAACAAATCCATTGCGTCGCCAAAATTAATGAGAAGGCGCAACGCCAACACAACCGCAGCCACTCCAATGAGCGCCAAGGCCGCGCCAAGGCCCCACTTCAATGCGAAAACTGCTAGGGCAGGGACTGCTTCACCCAATGGAATGTTGGCGCCACGCAAAATCCCCGCTGTAACAGCGCTAGTGCCCATGACCACTGACACAATAAGTGCCCACCCACCACCAAATGACACATTCACTGACGTGGTGAAATGGGCCGCTCCAATGATCGCCCCCACATAAATCATCACCATGATCGCGCCACCGATTATTCGCCAACGGACTCCGTGATCGGTGCGAAGTGAAAACGCCCTACCAGCGCGAAATAGCAAAACCCACGGGATTATAGCCAGACCCCAAGGAATCAAGGTGATGGTCGCTGAACCCAATTTTGGTGGCACGCCATTGATCAACAACCAACCCCAAGTAATTGCATCAAGGTATCCCCTGATGCCAGCGGGTCGCTCACCACTAAACAAAAGGGTAGGCAACAAAATCACGCAAACGAGAGCAACCGTTACCAGTATCACCGAAAAGCAAGAAATAATTGACCACGTAATTGAACCCACCGCAGCGCTGCCAGCGAATCCCTTTAACCGGTCACTTGCTGCGCTCGACCCACGACGAGAGCTCGACGCGAATTCATTCATTTCACCAGCAGGTACTCCCGTCTCTGGCGGCGCCTGCTGACTCACGAGAACAATCTACCTTTCGCCCGACCATTTTCGGTCCAAGGCGCACAACCCCTTACGACAGAATCTTGCGCATGAGTTCAGCGGTTGCACTTGGTGTGCGGCCCACCTTTACGCCGGCCGCTTCCAAAGCCTCCTGCTTAGCGGCAGCCGTCCCCGAAGAACCGGAGACAATCGCGCCAGCGTGACCCATGGTCTTTCCTTCCGGTGCGGTGAACCCGGCGACGTAGCCGACAACCGGCTTGGTTACATGGTCTTTGATGTAAGCGGCGGCCCGTTCTTCAGCGTCGCCACCAATCTCACCGATCATCACAATCGCATCGGTGTCGGGGTCATTTTGAAATGCTTCAAGTGCATCAATGTGGGTTGTTCCAATGATGGGGTCGCCACCAATTCCCACACAGGTGGAGAAGCCAAAGTCGCGGAGTTCGTACATCATCTGATAGGTCAGGGTGCCTGACTTTGAGACCAGACCGATTCGACCCGGCTTGGTAATGTCAGAGGGAATGATCCCGGCATTGGAAACACCGGGACTAATAATTCCTGGGCAGTTTGGTCCAATAATTCTGGTGGTTCCCGCATTCACCGCATATTGGTAGAACTGCGCGGTGTCATGAACGGGAATTCCTTCAGTAATAACAACACAGAGTGGAATTTTTGCATCAACTGCCTCTTCGACTGCAGCCTTTGCGAACTTGGGTGGAACAAAAACTACAGAAACATTTGCGCCGGTTGCAGCCATAGCGGAAGCAACGTCGTTGAACACGGGGATACCGTCGACATCAGCGCCTGCCTTGCCGGGTGTTACGCCCGCAACAACCTTGGCTCCGCTTGCAACCATGCGGCGTGTGTGTTTTGTTCCTTCTGATCCTGTCATGCCTTGAACAAGAATTTTGCTATCTTCATTGAGCCAAATTGCCATTGGATTACGCTCCCTTTCGAGCTGCTGCGAGTTCGGCCACCCGGCGCGCTGCTGCGTCCATGGTGTCAACGAGTTCAATAAATTTGTGATTCGCTTTATTAAGAATTGCCCGGCCCTCGACAGCGTTATTGCCATCAATTCGAGCAACGATCGGCTTGGTGACACTGTCACCGAGTTGATCAACTGCCTGTAGAATCCCGTTGGCCACTGCATCACAGGCAGTAATACCACCGAATATATTTACAAAGACCGCTTGAACCTCAGGGTCATTGAGAACAATGTCAAGACCATTCGCCATGACTTCAGCCGATGCCCCGCCACCAATGTCTAGGAAGTTTGCCGGCTTAATGCCACCGAATTCCTCTCCGGCATATGCGACGACATCAAGGGTGCTCATAACAAGTCCGGCACCGTTCCCGATGATTCCTACATCGCCCTGTAGTTTCACGTAGTTCAGATCCAATGCTTTTGCGCGGGTCTCAATGTTGTCCGCGTCCGAATCGTCGAAACCAGCATGGTCGGGTTGACGGAAGCCAGCGTTGTCATCGATGGTGACTTTTCCGTCGAGCGCGAGCACTTCACCTGTTGGAGTGAGGACGAGTGGGTTTACTTCAACCAGGGTTGCATCTTCAGCCACCATGACTTCCCACATTTTGACCAGAATGTCGGCGACCTGTCCTTGAATCGCTTCGTCAAACTTTGCGGCTGCAGCGATCTCTCGAGCCTTTTCGGGAGTTACACCCTCCAGAGCATCGACCCTGATTTTCGCAAGTGCCTCAGGATTGTTGACGGCTACTTCCTCGATCTCGACGCCACCTTCGACACTGGCCATTGCCAAGAATGAACGGTTAGCCCGGTCGAGCAAAAATGCAACATAATATTCCTCGGTTATATCTGCCGCGTGAGCTACGAGCACCTTATGAACGGTGTGACCCTTAATGTCCATGCCCAAAATCGCCCCGGCAATCTCGCGGGTCTCCGTGGGATTTTTTGCGAGCTTCACGCCACCTGCCTTGCCGCGGCCGCCCACTTTTACCTGGGCCTTAACGACCACTGGGCCATTGATGGATGTTGCTATCGCGACGGCTGCATCTACATCGAGTGCGACATCACCAGCGGTAATGGGGAGCCCATGCTTTCCGAAAAGTTCCTTGGCTTGGTATTCGTACAGATCCACAAAAACTCCCTAATTCACGATGATTTATTCCACTTCGGAGGTGCGGCCTAAGCCTATTGACCCGACCACCTGCTTTTCGACACTACGTGTGTGATCTTGCACGCACTAATAATTAGCGACGCACCGATACGTGCTCATTTACCCAATCAACGACCGACTGGGTTGTCGTTCCTGGAGTAAAGATCTCAGCGACACCGGCTGATTTGAGCACGGGGATATCGGCTTCGGGGATGATCCCTCCACCGAAAACGACGATATCTGCCGCCCCCGCCACGGCCAATTCATTCAACAATTCTGGAAAAAGTGTCAGGTGCGCTCCGGAAAGAATCGATATCCCGATCACGTCGGCATCTTCTTGGACCGCGGTCGCGGCAATGGCCACGGGGGTTTGGTGGAGTCCGGTGTAGATCACTTCACACCCGGCATCGCGCAATGCTCGGGCAATTACTTTCGCGCCACGGTCGTGACCGTCTAATCCCGGTTTCGCTATGACCACTCGGATCGGACGCTCTTCTACGCTCATGGGCAGGATGATATCGCGTTAGGAAACTTGGCCTCAAAGCCCTCAACGTGTCACCCAACCCTTGGATTGACGCAAGCCATAGGCTCATCAACATGACACAGGCGGCCGGCTACTCGATCACGATTCGAATGCACGTCACCCCCGAACTCCACGCGTCGGGGAAAATCATTGCAGCCGTGAGCGACTCTGGGGGTGTGATTACCGGCCTGGATGTCTCAGATCCCGGAACCGAAACCACCGTTGTCGACCTCAGCGCACTAGTTCATGACCCCGATCATGCCGAATCGATCCGGGACACCCTTAATGGCATTGATGGGTGCAAGGTCGACAAAGTCAGTGATTCGGTTTTCCTCGTTCACCTCGGCGGGAAAATCGAAGTTGGTATCAAGGTACCCATGCGCAACCGCACAGACCTAGCTCGCGCTTACACCCCTGGGGTGGCCCGAGTGTGTCTTGCAATCGCGGAAAATCCATCAGATGCACGCAACCTGACCATCAAGCGCAACACCGTTGCGGTTGTCACCGATGGATCAGCGGTACTTGGACTAGGCAATATTGGCCCCGAGGCTGCTATGCCCGTCATGGAGGGTAAAGCCGCGCTCTTTAAGAAATTTGCCAACGTTGACGCCTGGCCAATCTGTCTTGATACCCAAGACGTCGATGAAATCGTGCGGACCGTTGAAATTATTGCCCCCGGTTTCGGCGGGATCAACCTAGAAGACATTTCAGCACCGCGCTGCTTTGAAGTTGAACGCAGACTGCGTGAGCGACTCAAAATCCCTGTTTTCCACGATGATCAACACGGCACCGCGGTTGTCGTTTTGGCCGCGCTCATTAATGCGTCCAAACTGGTGAAGAAAGACCTGTCCTCGATGAAAATTGTGATGTCAGGTGCGGGAGCTGCTGGTGCTGCCGTTGCTCAACTACTTCTTCACGCCGGCGTTGAGAGCATCATGCTTTTCGATTCAAAAGGTGCGGTTTCAACCTTGAGAACAGACTTAGACCCCGATCGCATGGAGCTAGCGAAACGTACCAACCTTAATCAGTTCACCGGTTCACTCAGCGAGGCATTGGTCGGTGCTGACGTCTTCATTGGTGTATCCCAACCCAATGTAATTACAGCAGTAGATGTTGAAAAGATGGCCAAGGATTCAATTGTTTTCGCATTGGCAAACCCGGACCCGGAAATCAATCCGATTGAGGCAGCAAAATTTGCTAAGGTCGTTGCGACAGGACGTAGCGACTTTCCTAATCAGATAAACAACGTACTTGCATTCCCAGGCATTTTCCGTGGATTACTTGACAGCGGTGCAATCGACATTACGGAAGAGGTGCTAATGGCTTCGGCTAAGGCAATCGCTGAATGTGTCAGCGAGAACGCCCTTTCCTCTGTTTACATCGTTCCTAGTGTTTTCGACAGCAATGTTGCACCCGCAGTTGCCGCAGCGGTCATCGCGGCAACAAAAGTAAAGGGTTCTGGTAGCTAAAGTTTCTCAACGGGGGCATAGCGCAGCAAGAGTCGCTTAACTCCTGAGGCGCCAAAGTCAATCGTTGCATCAGCGCGGTCTCCGCTTCCACCCGTTTCGACAACCGTGCCCATGCCGAATTTTTCATGGGTGACACGATCACCTGCGCTGAGTGAGATCGTGTTGGAGCTGACACTTTTGCTGCCTCGATGCAATGAGGAATCGGATCCAGACCAAGTGGTTGAACCAAAACTAGAACTCGAGGCAAACATGGGAGGCGCTTCACGCTCCCAACTGATGTGTTGTTCTGGGATTTCATCGAGGAAACGACTTTGTGGATTCGCCGCCGGGCTTCCCCAAGAAGATCGAGTGAGAGACCGGCTCAGGAACAGGCGTTGACGGGCACGGGTAATGCCGACATATGCCAGTCGTCTTTCCTCTTCTAATTCACGCGCCTCACCCAGGGAGCGCGAATGGGGAAAGATTCCTTCTTCCATGCCGGTAAGGAAAACGGTTGGGAATTCAAGACCCTTAGCGGTATGCAGGGTCATCAGGGTGACTACACCCCCATGGTCCTCACCATCGGGGATGGAATCGGCGTCAGCGACCAGTGCCACGTTCTCCAGAAAGTCAATCAGAGTTCCTTCAGGGTTGTCGACCAAGAAGGCTGCAGCAACCGACTCGAGCTCGGCGAGGTTTTCAATTCGACTTTCATCTTGTAAATCATTTGAAGCGCGAAGCTCTGAGAGATAACCACTTTGTTCGACGGCGGCTTGAACGACCATTGCCGGTTCGGTGCCGGATTCAAACAAGGTCTGCAACGCATGCATCAACTCAACAAAACTTGCAATTGCACTGATGGAACGGGTGGCCAGTCCCGGCACGTCAGATGCTCGCTGCAGGCTTTCAAAAAAAGTAATGCGTTCGCGTTCCGCAAAGGCGCCGATCATCGCTTCTGCTCGGTCACCAATCCCGCGTTTGGGGGTGTTGAGGATTCGACGTAGGGATACTTCGTCGGCGGGATTAACAATTGTGCGCAGGTAGGCCAAAATGTCTCGGACTTCTTTGCGTTCATAAAAGCGAACACCACCGACTACTTTGTAGGGCATTCCTGTTCGAATAAAAACTTCTTCGACCGCTCGCGATTGAGCATTCGTTCGGTAAAACACTGCCGTGTCACCGGGCCGCGAGATTCCTTCGTCGGACATGCGATCGATCTCTCGAGCGATGAATGACGCTTCGTCGTGTTCGTCATCTCCCACATAGACCTTGATCAAGTCACCGTCACCCGAGTCAGTCCACAAATTCTTGGCTCGGCGTGACGTATTTTTCGCGATCACCGCATTGGCAGCACTCAAAATTGTTTGGGTCGAGCGATAATTTTGTTCCAACAGGATTGTGCTCGCATTGGGATAGTCACGTTCGAATTCTTCAATGTTACGAATCGTGGCTCCGCGGAATGCGTAAATTGATTGATCGGCGTCACCCACCACACACAATTCACCCGGTGGTGGTGAGTCAGGTGAGGCTGCGATTGTCCCGACAAGTTCCTTGATCAACATGTATTGGGCATGGTTGGTATCCTGGTACTCGTCAACCAAGATCTGACGGAATCGGCGCCGATACATATTGGCTACCTCGGGGAAAAGTTGCAATAGTGCGACGGTTGAACCAATCAAGTCGTCAAAATCAAATGCATTGGCAAGGGTTAATCGGTTTTGATATTCGCGGTAAATCTGGGCAATCACAGACTCAATGGCGGCGTCTTTGTCAGAGGACAGCTGGGTATTTGTGAGAAAGGTTTCGTGGTCAATCAATTCATTTTTCGCCGCTGATATCCGGGAAAGCACCATCCGCGGACGAGTGTTCTTCGCATCGATATTGAAATCGCGCAGGATCAAAGTGATGAGACGCAGTGAGTCTTGGGTGTCATAGATTGTGAAGTTGGACTTGACTCCGAGTCGATGGGCCTCCGATCGCAAAATCCGCACACAGGCGCTGTGAAATGTTGAAACCCACATGGTGCGTCCGGCTGGTCCGACAATGTCGACCACGCGATCCTTCATTTCAGCGGCAGCCTTATTGGTGAATGTGATCGCAAGAATTTGTCCGGGGGTTGCATCCCCGGTGGCCAATAAATGCGCGATTCGGCGGGTAAGAACTCTAGTTTTCCCCGAACCTGCCCCAGCGACAATCAAAAGTGGGCTGCCCCGATGCTCAACCGCCGTGCGTTGGGCGGGGTTGAGGTCTTCGAGTAATTGATCCCCTCGTTGCGAAAATAACTGGGATTGGCTCGAATCAGACACTGAAGCAGTCTAGGCCCAAACACCGACACCCGAACACGCGGCGAAAATCAGCGTTTGATGAAGCCAATCACGCTTACCCAGGCTCTTGCCGGGACATTTGAGGCAAGTGCGACCAGTCCCTTATCTCCAACTTCTGCAACCACAATGGATGTGGTCTTTCCTTTCGCGGTGACGGTCGCTGAACGTGACCCGTAGTCAACTCCGCCAACGGCATAAGCGGCCAAGCGACCATCAGTGCCCTTGCCACTGGTCGTGACTCGAAGAATTACCGCTGCCACCTTTTTTTGTTTTTTGGGCACGTCACCGATCCCGGTGGCTTTGACCAACTTCACTTCGGTACCGTCAAATTTAGCCGTTGTCAGTTTTTTGGAGGACATACCGCGAGCTTTCAGCGGCACTGCACTCGTTTGGTATCCCAGTACCTCAACTTTCACCTGCACCGATGGCTTTTTGGAAGCTGAAAGTTGAACTGTTCCGCCAACAACGGGGACAACTAAAATTGCGGTTCGAGTTTTTGCTTTTCGCACCTTAAGTGTTGCCGCATTGACCTTTTCACCAATTTGACCAATGCGAAGCTTGCCCTTTTTCGTTGACTCGCTGGTCGTCACGGTGACAAGTGCACTCGTCGCGCCAACCGGTAAACCTGCGAGTGTCACGGTGCGGGTCTCACCCGGCTGAATCGCCCCTTGGCTTATTGATTCATAGCCGAGTTCGGCTCCAATGCCGATGAACTCACCTTCTTCGGGTGCAGCGCCTGGTGCTGGCACGGCCGGAACAGTAGGTGCAACTGGCGCGGGGACAGGTGCAGGGAGCGGTCCAAACTCGGTCATTGGCGCGATCAAGGTATCGCTAACAACCTCAGCCTTGTTTTCCACTCCGGAGCCAGCGGGGTAATAACCTAAAACGTCTACGGTGACATCTGTGGCACCGGCCGTAGTAGCAATTGCGATAGTTCCATCGGATGCGACCGGGATGATTGCATCCCCGGACGCATCAGAGTTTATCGGCGCTTTGACCACAGGAACGCTGGAACCTGCTCCCGGCGCCCAAGCACGCAGAGTCGTGGGCGCATTTGCCCCCAAGACCGAGACGCGAATCAAGACTGCAGCAACACCGTCCGCGGGCACCCCCCCGACCCCGGTGACTTTCGCAAAAATTCTTTTACTATCTCCATTCCAACGATCCTGCTGCAATCGACAACGTTCTTTCACTCCGATGGCAGATCGAGTGTCTACAACTCGTACCTGATCAACTGCAACGACCCCACCAACACGGGTAGCCGGAGCACCTCCGCCTGAAGATTTATCGCGTGCACAAAACGGAACATTCATGGCAGTGCCGTCCCAGAACGAACTGCGACCTGATGCGCCATCCCAAGTCAGTGAGATGTGAATGTGATTGCGGTGACAGGTGTTATCCGATCCCTTATCCGGCTTTGCAAAACAGCCCTTGAGCTCGGTCCAACCCTTACTGATGTCATAGCCCCGCCAAATCCGGTCGTTCCAACCGATGTACATCACTCCAAGTCGGATTGCATTGCCGTATTCGACGCCGAATTGATCTGGTCCCATCAGCCAATTCAGAAATGTTTCGGCCTCGGCACGATCTTCCGCAACGCGCACATTGCCCATCCAGTCGATTGCACGGCCTTCTTTATGTTCACTTTGGCCTCCAACTCCACAGTCACGTGGGATCCACACAACTTCATCTTGGCCATAGGTTGCCTTGATCAGGTCTGCGAAGCGCTGAGTTCCTGGTTTTGCAACCGGGTCGCACTGGGCTTGTCCCTCGTATTCGGGGTGAATGTCGTACTCGGCAGGGAGTGCAACCGGGGCGCCAGCGGGCACCGGGGCAGCTGGCAAACCGACACCTGGAACGGGTGCACCAGCCAGCACGCCTGTCCAGTTGGTTGATTGCCATCCGCTGCCATCAGCTGATGCCGGGCTAGCTTGCAGGATTAATGCACTCGCACATAGAAAAATGCCGCCACCGCGCAGAAGCGCGCGAAAGGAAGGCAGGGCGAGACGCCCTGTACTATGGGGAAGCACATGCATACTCTGACACGAAAGTGGCGCATGTGACTAATCCACACGAGTAAGAACACGTGTGTAATTCAGAAATTATGTCAATTTAGGCGATTTATAGAGGGAATTTGATGGAAATCGAACGCATTCTGGTCATCACCGCCCATCCCGATGACGTCGATTTCGGTGCAGGAGGCTCGGTTCGCAAGTGGACCCAGGCCGGAATAGCGGTCAGTTACTGTATTTGCACCAATGGTGACGCCGGTGGGGCCGACCGCGACGTCCCCCGGAGCGAGATTCCCAAGATTCGCCAGGCTGAGCAGCGGGCCGCCGGCGCCGCCCTGGGTGTCACCGATATTCATTTCCTGGGTTACCCAGACGGGGCTCTGCAGGTGAGTCAAGACTTACGTCGGGATATCAGTCGGGTCATCCGCCAGGTCAAACCCCAGCGGGTTGTGATCCAATCCCCCGAACGCAACTGGGACCGGATTTACTCCGCCCACCCCGATCACCTTGCTGCCGGTGAAGCCGCAATTTTTTCGGTCTACCCCGATGCCCGCAATCCATTCGCCCACCCAGTTCTCTTCAACGAGGAAGGGCTAGACGCCTGGAGTGTTGGTGAAGTGTGGGTAATGGGTGCACCCGAGGTAAATCACTATGAAGATGTCACCGACATGTTGCCGCACAAGTTGGCCGCTTTACAAGCGCACGAATCGCAAACCGCACACATGGACGATCTTGAAGGACGCATCCGGACCTGGATGGGCGCCACCGCAATTGAGGCTGGGTTTGGCCCTGAAGCGCTCGCTGAAAGTTTCCGAATCGTCAACACAGCGTAAAGCGCTCGGTTGTTTAGTTCCAGAGAACGGCAATAAAAATATTAGCGATGCTCAGCGCGCCAATTGCTCCCCACAATGCAACCTGAGGTGGGGTTTTCTTGCGGCCAATAAATGCCAATGCCGTTACGACCAACACGATTACGAGTTTCACAGCAATCTTCGTGGTGTCTATTTCTTCGTCGACCGTCCCACTTTCCGCCAGACCAACCAAGATGACACCGGTGACGAGTTGAGTGAGCGCGCCGTGGAACATCGCGGCATTGACGCCTTTTGTGGGGCTTGACATCTGCACGATGAATCCGCCCACCAAACTGGCAAGACCGATGAAATGCAGAATGACAACGAGGTTGTAAATGAAATCCATGGAGCCACACTAGCCGGTCTCTACGGTGATTGACCTGTTTATTCCCATTCGATGGTGCCCGGGGGTTTGCTGGTGACGTCGAGGGTCACCCGGTTCACCTCAGCTACCTCATTGGTGATTCGGTTCGAAATTTTTGCAATCAGGTCATAAGGCAATCGGGACCAATCTGCGGTCATTGCATCTTCACTTGACACTGGTCGCAGAACAATCGGGTGTCCGTATGTGCGGCCATCACCTTGCACCCCAACACTTCGCACGTCCGCCAACAGTACAACGGGGAATTGCCACACATCGCGATCCAGGCCTGCTGCGCTGAGCTCCTCGCGGGCAATCAGATCCGCTCGTCGCAGAATCTCCAAGCGCTCTTCGTTGACAGCGCCAATAATGCGGATTGCTAATCCTGGTCCGGGAAATGGGTGTCGCCACACAATTTCTGGTGGTAACCCAAGGTCTAAACCCACCTGTCGGACTTCGTCTTTGAACAATGTGCGCAGTGGCTCCACCAAAGTGAATTCGAGATCCTCTGGTAAACCACCAACATTGTGGTGACTTTTTATGTTGGCGGTACCTGAACCGCCACCGGATTCAACCACGTCTGGGTAAAGGGTTCCCTGTACTAAGAACTCAACTTTCCTGCCGGTACTGCCAGCCTGTTCAACAACCTGCGCTGCCGCGTCTTCAAAGACTCGAATGAACTCACGGCCAATTATTTTTCGCTTTGTCTCCGGATCGGTGACATCTGCGAGTGCATCAAGGAACCTTTTTTTTGCATCAACGACAATCAACTTGATACCGGTTGCCGCAACGTAGTCGCGCTCGACCTGCTCTGCTTCACCTGCGCGCAGAAGTCCATGATCCACGAACACACAGGTGAGTTGATCCCCAACCGCTTTGTGAACCAATGCGGCAGCAACGGCCGAGTCAACTCCGCCAGAAAGCCCACAAATGACTTCCGAGTCGCCAATTTGAGCCGAGATTCGGGCCACCTGTTCATCAATGACATTGGACATGGTCCAACTTTGTACACACCCTGCCACGTGAATCAGAAAATTTGACAGCACTTTCTGACCGAACTGCGAGTGCATGACTTCAGGGTGGAACTGAACTCCTGCGCGCGAATGCTCAAGGTCTTCAAAGCCCGCAACAGGGGCACCTGCTGAGACCGCGCACACATTAAAATTCTCTGGCACCGAATTAACCGCGTCCCCGTGACTCATCCAGACGGAAATTGACTCAGGAATATCAGAAAAAATCTTTGCCGTTGTTGTTGTGAGATCGGTACGCCCATATTCACTGGTACCCGTGCGCGCGACTTCCCCGCCCAGTGATTTAGCCATCAGTTGAAAGCCGTAACAAATCCCGAAAATCGGAATCCCTAAATCAAAGATCTCCACATCAAATGTTGGAGCACCCGAAGCATAAACACTGGATGGTCCGCCGCTAAGAATAATTGCCGATGGAGATTTTTCCCTTACTTCCTGGGCAGTAATGAAGTGGGCCACAATTTCGGAATAGATGTTTTCTTCACGAACCCGTCGGGCAATCAATTGTGCGTACTGGGCTCCGAAGTCAACAACGAGCACGGGTCCAGATGGGTTCGCAGGCATTGCCCAAGCGTAGTAGCGGGGCGGTTAACTACTGAATGCACCAAGTGCAAGCAATGCGATGACCAGTACCAGGTAGATGGCCCCACCAACAACGAATGTCAGAACCATGAATCTACGTGCCCAAAGAGCAGCTCTTGCAGCTCCACTTTCGTCACCATTCTCGAGCCGACCGCGTGATGTCAAAGCGCACGAAACCGCGACTATTCCCGTGGGTAGGAAGAACAAGATTGCGGCAATCAGAGACGATCGCAAATACGTCTTTGGCGCCGAGTTCATTGGCTAACCATAATCACCCAAGCCGCACTCAAAACGAGC
Organism: Bifidobacterium breve; assembly: GCA_945861775.1. Classification (GTDB taxonomy): domain Bacteria; phylum Actinomycetota; class Actinomycetes; order S36-B12; family S36-B12; genus UBA4592. The sequence continues at coordinate 8,869 of CAMAVT010000020.1, read as the reverse complement.
ACCAGCACTCGCAGGGCCCGGCCACCGATAGCAGACGTTTACCCTCGCAAGGCTAGTCGCAAAGGCGGTGCTTCAGATGTGGCAAACTGCCATATCAATGCAGGTTCCGTTCGATGGTAATGGTGAGCAAGCACGACCCTAAGACCGGTGGTGCCAACCCAGTCGATAGATGGATGCTGGGCCTTAAACGCGACGGAACAATTCGACGCAGCTTCGCCAATGATTTCCAAAAGCCGCTCAGCCGCGAGTAGCAGAATCTCTCCATTGACCGTACCCCGTGATTGCACCACTTGCTCAAGGGCCGAACACGCTTCCAAAATATCTAAACGCCGTAGATCATCTCCACGTGTCACAGAGAAACGGCCTCAGCAAGCAAATGCTCATCCCGACTCTTGAGACCACCGATGGCAACAACGTCTACATCACAATCAAGAAGGGCACGCAGGTCCAACTCAAGATGAACCTGATCCAAAATCGAAGCTCCAGCGCTGAACTCCACCAAGAAGTCCACATCAGAGTCTTCGCGATCTTCGGCTCGAGCAACCGAGCCAAATACCTTGATGTCCAGGGCATGCCGGCGAGCCAAGAGAGCCTTAATGTCCTCGGCCTGCGCCATCACCCTGTTGCGAATCTCACCCATTCAAACATCTTAACGCAACAAGACCAAATCACCCATGGTTCCCACATGTCGCACCGTCCTACCAACTGAACCTAATAAAACTCCACCACTTGAGACGGCGCAATCAATTGAGCCCGACACAACGATAATGAGGGCTTCTAACGCCAGCCGATTCTTTTCATCAGCCCAAGTGAAGTGGTGAGAAGGTTTCCCCACTTTTCGTCGCTGAGACCAAATGGCGGGCCAAAGCCCAATGCATTTTGGGTGGCAATTGTTTGTGACTCGGTGTACTGCACAATCCCGGCTAACCCGTGCCTGCGACCAAGTCCTGATGCGCCGAATCCACCCATTGGGGATCCAAGGGTCGACCATGCTGTTGCATAGCCTTCGTTGATGTTGACCGTTCCCGCCTTTAGCTGCTTGGCAATTGACAATGCGCGTTTCTTATCCCGGGAAATTACGCTCGCATTAAGTCCGTATTCGGAGTCATTAGCCAATTCGATCGCTTGGGCATCACTTGAATAGCTACTGACCGAAACAACCGGGCCAAATGTTTCCTCGCGACACACATTCATGTTTTCTGCGACACCCGTAAGAATTGTTGGAGCAATAGTGGCATCACCGCTGAGCTCACCACCCGCATGAACTGTGGCACCTTTTTCGCGAGCATCGGTGATAAAAGCCATGACTCGCGCTGCGTGAACAGGTGAAATAAGTGGGCCGTAGGAACCTCCCCAACCCACCGAGCCTTGGTATGTCATTGCGCGAGTTCTTCGAATGAAGGCGTTCAGGAATTCTTGTTCAATGCTGTCGTGAACATAAAGTCGCTCAATGCTGATACAGAGTTGACCCGTATTTCCAAAGCAAGCGCGCGTAGCAATCTCAGCTGCTTTTTCGATATCAGCGTCTGCACGAATAATCATTGCATTCTTTCCGCCAAGTTCTAATGCGGAACCAATCAGGCGTTCGCCACACTGGGCAGCAACAATCCGACCCACTTTGGTTGAACCGGTGAACATCAAAAAATCAACTTGGTTGATCAATGGCGTTCCCAGTTGCGCACCGTCACCGATCACCACACCGAAGAGTTCGCGTGGCAATCCGGCTTGGTAGAGCAGATCAATCACGTATAACGCGGTCACGCTTGTGAGGGGATCGGGTTTAAGAACTACTCCATTACCGGCAAGTAGTGCCGGAAGCGCATCACTGACAGCGAGGGTCAGCGGGTAATTCCACGGAGCAATAATGCCCACCACACCCAACGGGACATGACGCTCAATTGCACTGATGAGTAAAGGAAATGCCCCCGAGTGCCTTCGATCCTTGAGCGCACCAAGGTGGCGGGCGTAATAACGCGCATTCAGCGTTACATCGAGTAATTCTTCATTTGCATCTCGGCGGGGTTTACCCGTCTCCCATTGAATCAGGTCAAGTAATTCGCTTTTGTTGGCCAAGACCAGGTCATGAAAAGCCAAGATCACTTTGGCACGTTCTCGCAGTGAACGAGTTGCCCAAGTTCGTTGTGCCACCCTGGCTGCCTGAACGGCGGTTGTGACATCACCTTCGGTTGACACATTGAGTGAATACAACTCTTCACCATAAGGCGAACGGATATTTACACAATCTTGTGAAGTATTGGTTGGTAGCGCCACAACCCGCGGCCAGTAGTGCAGTTCTTCAATTACCCCAGCCATGATTAGGAAACGATCATTTCGATCCGCTGAAATTCTTTCAGGTCGCTGTATCCCGTAGTGGCCATTGCTTTGCGCAAAGCGCCCACGAGATTCATGGTTCCATCACCCGTTGTTGCTGGGCCATTCAGAATCTGATCCAAAGTCCCCACCTGCTTCATTTGGTGACGCTCCCCGCGGGGAAGAGTTGCGTGCCACGCCTCTGAACCCCAATGAGTGCCACCACCGGGTGAGTCCGTACCGCGTGAGAGCACGGAGCCAATCATGGCAGCGTCAGCGCCACAAGCAAATGCTTTCACTATGTCTCCGCTATTACCCATCGACCCGTCGGCGATTACATGCACGTACCGTCCACCGGATTCATCGAGATAGTCACGTCGCGCTGAAGCAACATCGGCGATCGCAGTTGCCATGGGAACCCGAACACCGAGGACTTCTGAGGTCGTGTGTGAGGAGCCACCACCGAAACCAACGAGAACGCCGGCAGCACCCGTTCGCATCAGGTGCAAGGCAGCCTGAGCCGTAGCGCAACCTCCAACAATTACGGGGATATCGAGTTCATGAATAAAGCTTTTAAGGTTTAGCGGTTCACCGCTCGCGGCCACGTGTTCGGCAGAGACGGTTGTTCCGCGGATGACTAAAATCTCTGCACCACTACTTGCGGCGATGGGCGCTAGTTCTGCTGTCCTTTGCGGTGACACAGCTACCGAAACCGTGATTCCACTTTCTTTGAGCTGGGTAATCCGGTTCTTGATTAATTCGTGGTCAACCGGTTTATCCGAATACAGCCTTTGCAATAGTGACGTTGCTTGATCCTGGCTAACGTTGGCTATTTCACGCAAATAAATTGTTGGGTCCTCATAGCGTCCCCATAATCCTTCAAGGTTGAGTACGGCGAGTACTCCATTGCGCGAGATTGTGACAGCACTTTGCGGTGAAACCACCGAATCCATGGGTGCAGCAATGAGTGGAGTCTCAAATTTATAGGCGTCAATGTTCCAATTCGTTGATACCTCAGAGGCATCTCGGGTGCGACGCTGAGGCGCAATGGCGACCTGATCAAATGAATAGCCTTGGCGGGCAGACTTCGTGCCACCTATTACAACTTCAACCATTATTACCGCCCCGAGTAGTTTGGTGCTTCGATTGTCATTTGAATGTCATGTGGGTGGCTCTCGCGCAATCCGGCTGCCGTAATTTGCACCAAGCGGCCTTTCTCGCCCAACTCGACCATGTTGTGTGCACCGGCGTAACCCATAGCGGCTCGGAGTCCACCAACAAGTTGATGCGCTACTGCCCCGAGGGGTCCACGGTAGGAGACCATGCCTTCAATTCCTTCAGGCACAAGTTTGTCATCACTTAAAACATCGTCTTGGGCATAACGATCCTTTGAATAGGAACGCGCTTCCCCGCGGCTTTGCATGGCTCCAAGGGAACCCATTCCGCGATAGGACTTGAATTGTTTTCCGCTAACAAAAACCACGTCACCCGGTGCTTCCTCGCAACCTGCCAGAAGTGAGCCCAACATGACAGTGTTAGCTCCCGCAACAATTGCTTTGGCAATATCTCCACTGTATTGAATCCCGCCATCGGCGATCACCGGAATTCCAGCAGCTCGTGCAACGTAGGCGGCTTCCTCGATCGCGGTGATCTGTGGAACACCGACGCCAGCAACAACCCTCGTTGTGCAGATAGAGCCCGGGCCGACCCCCACTTTTACCCCGTCGGCACCGGCGTCAATCAGCGCTTGGGCGCCTTCCCTGGTTGCGATGTTGCCCCCGACTACATCAACTGTGAATTCTTTTTTGATTCGGGCAACCATGTCCAATACCGCCCGCGAGTGACCGTGGGCCGTATCAACTACGAGGAAGTCAACGCCCGCTGCGACGAGAGCTTCTGCCCGTTTAAACGATTCATCACCAACGCCAATTGCTGCACCCACAACGAGCCGACCCAGCGCATCTTTTGACGCATGTGGGTACTTATCGGCTTTGACAAAGTCCTTCACCGTGAATAATCCATGCAGTTTTCCATCACCGTCAACAAGTGGCAGTTTTTCAACCTTCTTTGTAGCCAACAAATTCAATGCATCGAGCGGTGCTACACCCACCGGTGCAGTTACCAAAGGCATAGGAGTCATTACTTCGCTGACCACTCGCAACATATTCTCTTCAAATCGCATGTCTCGATTTGTCACGATTCCCACGAGGATCCCGTTGGAGTCAACAACGGGTACGCCACTAATTCGGTAACGCCCGCACAGTCGATCTACGTCAGCCAAGGTGTCAGTGGGTAAACAAGTAATTGGGTCATGCACCATTCCGGCTTCACTTCGTTTCACGAGATCAACCTGTGCCGCCTGGGCCTCTATTGGCAGGTTTCGGTGAAGAACGCCCACGCCCCCTTGACGGGCCATGGAAATCGCCATGCGGGATTCGGTGACAGTATCCATGGCGCTGGACACCAATGGCATTTTGATCGAAATATTTTTAGTAACAAAAGCGGACGTGTCTACTTCACTCGGTACGACATCGGAGATTCCCGGCAACAGCAGGACATCATCAAAAGTGAGGCCCAAGAATGCAACCTTGCTCGTTCGCTCAACCACGGGGCCTCCTCGAGGATAAAGCCCTAGGTTAGTCGCTTGCGACTTCGCTTATGAGCGCGACCGCGGTCACAAGGTCGCTTGCCACGTGGACCCCACGAGGCGGTTCGTTCAACCAACCTGGCCCACCAATCACGATTCTGGGATTAGGGCGAAGTGAGGGCAATTTAGTGAGGTCTTCACAATTGGATGCATCTTTAATTTGGGACCACAAAAAGACCGCGCGCGGGCCGGTACGTGCGATCACATCTCCCAGGCTTTCCAGCGGCATGCTACTGCCCAAGTGGACAAAGCGAATTCCCCGCTCGGCCAATCCAGCGCCAACAGCCCACACGGGAAGATGGTGCGAATCACCACTCATTGAACCCAAAATGACGGTTGAGCGCGAAGTTTTTGTCTTCGTTTCATAGGCAAAGCGCGAAAACTCGGACTGGATCGCGGTCGAGAGAATGTGTTCAACTTCAATACCGCATTGGCGCAATTCCCACATCTCGCCAATGCTTTTCAAGATGGGAAGAAGTAATTGATTCCAAGTGGGAACAACTCCAATGTCTCTCAGAGATTCATTAATTATCGATGCACACGCAGCTTGATCAAGAGCACTCGTTGCCTTGGCAAGACCGCGAGCCCGGCGATCACAACCCGGGGTCGCCACGACGTTCCCACCACCGCCGCGGCCGATGCGTGAACCCGTCGGCTCGCTCTTCGAGTAATCGGGCTTAAATTCGGTCAGGTCCCGGCCCAAAGTTGCCGCCGCTGAGGCCGCCGGAGAGTGGCCCGAGCGAATTAGAGCGCTCATATAGTCCAAGCGCGCCAGATCCAATTGCGAATACCGCCTGTTCTTGCCGTCGTCACGCTGACTGGGACCCAGCCCGTAACGACGATCCCAGGTCCGCAGGGTCGCCGGAGCAATCCCTAATCTGCGCGCGGCCACTGCCACCGTGACGCTGAGATCGCCGGCAAGCGGCTCTAAATCAGCGGAATGGGTGAGAGACACCTCACAATTATGGAGCATAAGTCCAGTTTCCGCATCTTGTGATTCAACTCACAGCGTGTTATATTGACCAATGTATGAAACGCTTTGTACTATGAGGTCCTGATTCAAGTCCACCTTAGGAGTAATCATGGCCGATGTTTCCCGCCTCCCGGGTCCCAACGCTGATACGTGGGACTGGCAGCTCCTTGGACTATGCCGCGGTGAAGACCCCAATATGTTCTTCCACCCCGAAGGGGAACGCGGACCCGCCCGGATCAACCGTGACACCTCGGCGAAAGCCGTCTGTGGCGCTTGCCCGGTCAAGGTTCAGTGCGCCCAACACGCGCTGGCTGTTCGTGAGCCCTACGGCGTGTGGGGTGGACTCACCGAAGACGAGCGTGAAGACATCTACGCCGGGCGCTTGGCGCCAAGTATCGCGGTCGGTAGCGAGATCAACACGGAACCCGTTGGGTTCCCGATGCGCATTGCAACCGCTTCCTAATTATTGTCCAACGAAAGCCACGAAAACTCGCTGTAAATAAAGGGCGGGCCGCAATTGCGGCCCGCCCTTTACTTTTTAACTAACTACAAGTATTTATCACGCCTTGCTTGATGAAAACTTAGTGCGAGTGACCGTGGTGTCCATGTCCTTGACCCGCGTCTGGCTCTGCAGCTGCTGGCTTTTCAACAACGAGTACCTCGGTCGTCAGCAGCATGGCTGCAATTGACGCGGCATTTTGCAACGCAGAACGGGTTACTTTCACCGGGTCAATGACACCCTGGGCAATAAGGTCACCATATTCACCGGTTGCGGCATTGAGTCCGTGACCGGCGGGCAATCCGGCAACCTTGGCTACAACAACGTAACCGTGCTCTCCTGCGTTTTCGGCAATCCATCGAAGTGGCTCAGAAGTTGACTTACGAATAATCGCAACTCCGGTTGCTTCGTCGCCGGTCTTTCCTAGATTGGAGTCAAGGACCTTTGCCGCCTGAACGAGTGCTGTTCCGCCACCTGAAACAATTCCCTCTTCGATCGCTGCACGAGTCGCCGAGACAGCATCTTCAATTCGGTGTTTCTTTTCCTTGAGTTCAACTTCGGTGTGGCCGCCAACTTTGATAACAACAACGCCGCCAACAATCTTGGCAAGGCGTTCCTGCAACTTCTCGCGATCCCAATCGGAATCCGAGCGCTCAATTTCGCTCTTAATTTGAGCTACACGATCGGCGACAGCTTCTGGGGATCCTCCACCGTCAACGACCGTCGTGTTGTCCTTAGAGACAACGACGCGACGAGCAGTACCGAGAACCTCTAGACCGACCTGATCAAGCTTGAGACCAATGTCTGCAGAAATTACCTGCGCACCTGTGAGAACTGCGAGGTCCTCAAGGATTGCTTTGCGACGGTCACCGAATGCTGGGGCTTTTACCGCACAGGAGGCAAATGTTCCACGGATCCGGTTAACAACGAGGGTTGACAACGCTTCGCCGTCAACGTCTTCTGCAATGATCAACAGTGGCTTGCCGGTTTCAACGACTTTCTCCACCAAAGGAAGGATCTCCGAGACGGAGGAGACCTTGCCTTGAACGAGAAGAATACGTGGATTCTCAAGAACGGCTTCCATACTTTCCTGATCGGTCACAAAGTATGGAGAGATGTAACCCTTGTCGAACTGCATTCCTTCGGTGAATTCCATCTCCATTGAAGTGGTGCTGGATTCTTCAACCGAAATAACGCCGTCTTTTCCGACCTTGTCGAATGCGTCAGCGATAAGTTCACCGATTTCACGATCCTGTGACGAAATTGCCGCGACGTTGGTGATTTCTTCCTTACCGGAAACCTCGCGAGCCATATTCGCTAATTCTTCGATGATTGCGGCAACGCCAGCATCCATTCCACGCTTGATGGCCATGGGGGCGGCGCCTGCAGCAACCTGCTTCAAGCCTTCAGTGACCATTGCCTGGGCCAGAACGGTTGCCGTTGTGGTTCCATCGCCGGCGACATCGTTGGTCTTGGTGGCAACTTCTTTGGCGAGTTGGGCGCCCAAGTTTTCGTAGGGATCATCCAATTCAATTTCACGGGCGATCGTCACACCGTCATTGGTGATTGTGGGTGCTCCCCATTTTTTGTCAATTACGACATTGCGGCCCTTTGGACCGATGGTTACGCGGACTGCATCAGCGAGTGCGTTAACTCCGCGCTCAAGGCTGCGACGAGCATCCTCATCAAATTCAATCATCTTTGCCATGGTGTCAATCCCTCAATCATGAAGTGGAGTCGTACCGGAAAAAACATTTGCGTTTACTTGTCGTGAGCCCCACGCCTCCCGAAGGATTCGCGGGGCTCATCGAAACAAGAATTTATATTTCAGATTTAATTTTTACTTCTCGACAATGGCAAGCACGTCGCGAGCCGACAAAAGCAGGTATTCCTGTCCGTCGTACTTCACTTCGGTGCCGCCGTACTTGCTGTAAATAACGATGTCGCCGACCTTGATGTCCAAGGGAATGCGCTTTTCGCCATCTTCGTCGAAACGACCTGGTCCAACCGCGAGAACCTTGCCCTCTTGGGGCTTTTCCTTCGCGGTGTCAGGGATAACAAGTCCTGAGGCGGTTGTTTGCTCCGCTTCGAGGGTTTGTACCAAAATGCGATCTTCTAGGGGCTTAATGGAAACCGACACGGTTTATTCCTCCGGCTCGTGGGCACCAGCTACCTAAAGCTGGAGCGACTTACGAATATTTGGTCTTAAAGTTAGCACTCACATACGTAGAGTGCCAAGTCAAAGATTACGCAACAGTTAGCACTCTGTCAAACCGAGTGCCAGCCAGCCCCTTATTGGCCCCTAGGCTTGCCCCGTGCCGCTCCAGCCCAGTGAAGACGCCCCCGGTGGATGCTCACCCAACGAGGAATTGATTTCCCAAGCACGGATGGCACTGGCCCAGCCCGGCGCCAACGAGCTCTCCGTCATCACCTCACTACG
>CAMAVT010000019.1 GCA_945861775.1 Bifidobacterium breve | reverse complement strand
TTACCGGCACGCCATTAATTGAAAGGATCTCATCTCGCGGCTCAAAGACTTCATCCGCTGGGGCACCGACGATTACCGCGGTCGCAACTATTTTCGTTTCAACGGGTAAATCAAGGTACCTGAGCGCTGCTGCAACCGAGTTTGATTCTGATGTACTAAAAGCAGCCGCATTTCTTGCCTTTACTGCTTCACCACTTATGTCATCGGGGTAAATCAGTTCTCGCGGAACAACGGCATCTGATGCGTTAAACCAAGCACCGATTGCGTCAACAAATGTGAGGCCGCCTCGGGGGCCTCCGGACTCCCTCACCGTGGTCATATCCAGTTCCCCCGTGGTGGGAAATGTCTGCTCGCCGGTAATTTGAATCACCGGGGTGCCTTCGACGTCACCGATCACGTTGAATGTGGGGCCCGGCGAAAGTTTGACAAATGGGACAGGAAGGAAAAATGCAACTGCAACGATTCCGAGAGTGACTGCTGCACTCACCAGCAACGCGAATGTACTCGCGCCAACTCGCCCTGATGAATTCTCTGGATTGCTCACTAGCCCATGGTAACTGGGCAAGGTGCTACATCGAGTTCGCAGTTCTCATCTGGGCGATTCTCGTGCGGGCGATTAATTGGACCCGTGTGATTTTTTCATCGCTTCCTGCATTGAAGCGAACTGACCGAGGTCGTGATCCTCTGGTGGCCTGCGGTAATAGGTGACCACAGCAGTAATTGCGACTCCAATGCCCACTGCAACAAGTGGAATCAGCCACCACATCAACGTGCCCACGTTATTTCATCTCCCTTGCCGGTACATCAATTTTATTCTCTTAATTTCGCGCTGCCTCAGTCTTACACGGAAGTGAATTCTACGCCCACAGTATTGAGTGTGAGAAAATCCTCATCACATCGATTGTGGATAACTTGTTTATTACTCCAGAATCGCTCGAGCCGCCCCTATGAGACGTTCAACACTGTGATCAATCCCGGGAACGGTCTCTTCAAACCCCCACCAGCGAGTCTGCGCCTCTTCGGTGATCTGACGAACTTGACCTGAATCCAGAAGGGCAAGAAACTGCACATCCCAATGAACGGTGTGGATCACTTCGCCAGTGGGCGACTTGCACACAACGTCATGGCGATCCAATTGCACGGGAAACTCACCCACCTCTATCTGTGCGTAGCCACTTTCTTCCTGGGCCTCGCGCAAAGCCGCATCGCGAAAACTTCGATCGATGGATTCAATATGCCCACCCATTTGCAACCAGCGCTTGACCCGGGGATGCATTACCAGCATCACTTGAGCACGGATCGGGTCAACCAGCAACGCACTCGCCGTGAAATGCCCCTGCAGGCGTGCTCGGTCAAGTGATTGGTCGTCTGCAGCAATTAGATCGCGGTACTCGCGGTACAACTCCCGTTGGTCGGCATTGGTGGAAAAATTCCAGTGATTGAGTTCCTGCGCAAATTGCTCCACCCGGGTGGGTGCGGGCATTTACCCTTGCTCCTCATCCGTTTCGAAATCACTCATGGAGATGTCGTCAAATGCGGATCCGCCAGTGACAATTTCAGCAAAACCAAGTGGATCAGCCAAACTTTCCGAATCGGGTAACAGGTCAGGGTGATTCCACAGTGCATCACGTGCCTCAATGCCCGACTTTGCCCGCACGGCCGCGAAGACGGTATTTGCCTCACGGAAAAGTGTTGGTCGCAGCTTCATGCCGACCAAGGTGCTGAAAGTGGTTTCCGCTGGTCCCCCGGTAGCCCGGCGGCGTCCCATGGTCTCGCGTAACTGAGCCAGGCTGGCCAGGCGCTCGCCGGCAGACTGTGACACAACTTCATCAACCCAACCTTCGATCAGGGCGAGCAGGGTTTCCAGTCGCAGAATGGCAGCGCGTTGCTCGGCAGTGTTCTCGGGCTCGATCACACCCGATGCCATGATTTCTTGGAGGGCTTCCGGGTTAGACAAATCAAATCCATCAAATTTTTCACTCATGGAGGCAATGTCAACATCCATGTAGCGCGCATACTCTTCAACGGCAGACATTAAACGTGGGCGAAGCCAAGGTGCATGGTCAAACAGGCGTTGATGCGCACTCTCACGCAGCGCAAAGAAAAGAAAAAGATCTCGCTCATCAATTCCGAGCCCGGTAGAAAATTCCGAAATATTCATGGGAATCAAAGCTCGGGTCCCAGCAGGGGCAAGTGGTATTCCGACATCTGTTGAGGAAACAACTTCCTTCGCCAAGGCTGACAGGGCTTGACCCAGTTGGTAGGCGAATGCGCTCGCGCTTATCTGGTTAACCATGCCCATCATCGGCTTGAGCATCGCCATCATTTCGGGAGTCACACCATCGGGCAACAAAGCTTTGAGCTGCTCGGGCAACTGGTCCTGGATCCCACTCGCATCCTCGGTATCGGTTAGTTCGGGCAACATGGCTTCCATGCGCTGTGACATTGTGGTTGCGATAGGCAAAATAATTGCTTTCCAGACCGGCCCGGTTTCAACGATCCACTCGCTGCGTGACCAGGCTTTCACCTTTGTGCTACTTGCGGGGAAACTCACACTGTCATTGAGCCATAGGTCTGCGAGTTCCATTGCACTCTCGACGGCGCGAACCGAGGCTTCGGACACGCTGGGATCAGTACCGAGTCCGGAACGCGCAACCTGCATCACCGTGGTCCACGGGAGCGGTCCCTCATTTTGGGACTGCTGCAGCATCTGACCAAACTGGGTGAACATTGCACCCAGATTGTTCATATCAAATCGACCAGGTTCATTACTATCTGCTGCGCCGAAGCCAAACGGAAATTGGGACATGCCATTACGGTAATACAGCGCCGCGCCTTCGGCCCCCTCGGTTGCCCTGCGCGCAGTTCACCCTGTGCGAAATCTTTGTTCACTCAGAGGGTCATAAATGGACAAACTCAAAGGGACGGCCCTCACGGGCCGCCCCTCTAAAGTTTTAATAATGTGAAGATTTACTGAGATAAAACGCAGTATTTAGGCTTTGCCCAAAATACGCGTTACTTTGGTGCCGCACGTTGGGCAAATGCCCTTTGCGAAACGACGACCATTGGTTTCTTCCACGTGTCCGGTGAATTCACGCTTGGCCTTGCACTTAACGCAATATGCCTCGCCGGTGTAGCTTTCCTCCGCCATGGGGACCTCCTGTTAAACATTCGCCGCCGGAGCGGTGGTGGCGGGCGCCACCCTCGTGGCCGAGAACTTGCGGCCGGCTCCACCATAGGGCAGAAACACCCGCCCTCAGGCTCTACGCACAGGCTCAATTCGGCGTGGCGGCAAAAAAACTCCCAATTTACCCGACAAAACGGACATTTATTCAATTGTAGCCCTTGATCTCCCCTTGGGCTTGGGTCACGACACAATTCACTCGTGGCCAAGAACAAACATGACAATCAAGATCTCGTACTCGCTACAGCGATCATTGAGGATCTCAACGATCTACTTTCCATTGCCTCTATGGGTGGCAGTGACGCCGAGCAACAAGCGCAGGAATTTATGGCTAAACACCTGCATGACGCGGGCTTGGAAGTGCATACCTGGGACATGGACCTTGCGCGGATCACGGCCGACCCACAATTTCCCGGTCAAGAAGTCGAGCGCGAGCGTGGACTCGGTGTGCTGGGGATTTGGCGCGGCACAGGCGGCAAGCCGGCACTACTTATCAACGGTCACACCGACGTCGTCCCACCCGGTGACCTCAAGGCGTGGAGCGGTGATCCATTCACCCCTAGACACACCAGCATCAATGGTGCGAACGTGATCATGGCTCGTGGAGCCTGCGACATGAAAGGCGGATTGATTGCCGCTCTGGCGGCCGTGAAGTTACTCCGTGAATCTGGATTCACACCACAGGGTGATCTACTTTTCGCACCCGTAATCGGTGAAGAAGATGGCGGTCTGGGAACTTACTCACTGATCACTGAAGGGCTGCCGCGCTTCTACAACCTAGATGATCACCACGTTATGGGCGCAATCATCCCTGAGCCAACGTCACTCGCTGCGATCAGTGCCAATGGTGGGGCACTCACATTTCGCCTGCTCGTTCATGGTGCTGCAATTCACGCCTCCCGCCGCACCGAGGGCGTAAGCGCAATTGAAAAGTTCTACCCGATTTATCAAGCATTAGAAGATTTCGAGATGAAACGAAATATTGATGTCGACCCACGGATGCAACGCTGGCCAATCGCTTACCCAATTTCAATTGGGACCGTACACAGTGGTGACTGGGCCTCAACTGTCCCTGATCTACTCATTGCTGAGGGTCGATTCGGAGTCGCCCTCGGTGAAGACACTGCTATTGCGCAACAGAAATTTGGAGAATGTATTTCGCAGGCATGCTCACGTGATGCCTGGCTTGCCAAGAATCCAGTAGAGATCCAATGGTGGGGCGGTCAATTCGCTTCCGGGCAAACGGAACCGGATTCCCAGATCATAAAAAATCTTTCAACCGTGCACGAACAGATCACCGAGATGTCCCTTGAGGAGTATGGCGCTCCCTACGGTTCGGATCTGCGGCTACTCACCGGTTTAGTCGGTATTCCCACGGTTCAGTACGGACCGGGTGATGCCGGTGTTGCCCACGCACCCGATGAATATGTTCAGGTTTCCGAACTTGTCACTACCGCCCGCGTAATAGCTGAACTCATCAAAACAAGTATCGGCTAATACCCCGATAAAACTCTTCACTTATATCGAGATTGCCTGTGGATTGCACCTCGCTATCCACAGGGCGCCCGTTTCACACTTTCCGCATGGATGATTCATTTTTTCAACGCGCGTATCCCCAGTACAACCACCGCATTCCGGTGATCAGTCGAGCCGATGGTTCTGTTGAATTCGGTGACTACCAACTGTCGAAAGTCCCCAGTTCGAAAAGTGTTGAGTGGTTTATGTCACTGGATGGATCACGGAGTGCCCAGCAAGCAAGCATTGAGGAGTGCGAACGCACCGGAGTTCCCCGAAACGTGGTAACAAGTCTGCTGATTGACGGATTTGAATCAGGAGCACTCGTTGACTCTCGCACTCCACCACGCACCGCACGCTGGCTCAATGAAAAGAGCAGGGACCGCACTCACACTGATATTGCCTGTGCCCAAAAGCACGTAATTGATTACACGGGTAAATCACCCAAACAGGATGCCGCTGAAATCATTGATCACCGAAGCGCCGTTCAAATTGAGCTGGTGGGTCAGGGCCTACTAGCCGATGCGATCCATCAACTGGGAAGTGACTCAGGGTTCGAATTCACCCAGCAAAGATCCTGCGCATCCGTTGTTGTTTTCGTGAGCAGAGCACATCCACGTGTTTTTGAACATGCAAATTCACATCGATGTTCACTACCCCACCTTCATGTGGGCTCCCGCTTGGACAGCGCGCAGATTGGCCCCTTCGTGATTCCTGGTGAAAGTTCATGCTTTCGTTGCGCCCAACTGCATCACCGCGATTCCTCGCCCGACTGGATGGGCGTTGATCTGCAATGGCGACACCATGCGAACTCCGGAGAGAGCGACTCGATCCTGACCTACCAAAGCGCTGCTTACACGCTCCTGCTACTTCGACACTGGATGGATGGGATGGCAATCACCAATACCACCTGGAGCGCGAGTCTCCCGTGGTTGCATTTTCATGCCCAACCTGCGCTACCGCACCCATTGTGCGGGTGTCAGTTTCACGCATCCGACTTCACCGGGTAAATTCACTGGCTAAACATCGGTTGGGAAGCCCGACCGCGCATGAATCTGCCTTTGGCCACACAATAGGCGGGTGCCAGAACTACCAAAAAATGCGTTTACCCGTGGGATCCGAATGGCGTCACTGCCGGCAACGTACGCCGGTCGAACCGCGCTCGGCTTCGGGAAAAGAGTCGGCGGCAAACCAGCTGAAGCAATTGCGGCCGAAATGTCCGCCCGTACGGCTGAACAAATGTTTAAGGTGCTGGGCGAGCTCAAAGGTGGCGCGATGAAACTCGGCCAGGCTATGAGCGTTTTTGAAGCCGCCCTCCCTGAAGAATTCGCGGCTCCGTATCGAGCCATGTTGACCAAATTGCAGGACTCCGCCCCCGCAATGCCAACCAGCGCGATTCACAAGATCTTGTCCGAGGAACTCGGCGAAGACTGGCGAGACCGATTCATTGAATTTAACGACCAGCCTGCCGCGGCCGCATCAATTGGCCAAGTGCATAAGGCAACCTGGCATGACGGGCGCGTTGTTGCCGTCAAAGTGCAATATCCAGGTGCCGATAAAGCACTCGTAGCCGACTTGAATCAGATGATCCGCATGGGGAAACTCTTCGCTGGTTGGATTCCAGGCCTTGATATCAAACCGCTACTTGAAGAGCTAAAAGAGCGAGCCATTGAAGAGCTCGACTACCTTCTCGAGTCCCAGAATCAACGGGCGTTTGCGGTTGCATTCGAAGGCGATCCTGATTTTCACATTCCCCATGTACTTGCGGCAGCGCCACACGTTTTAGTGAGTGAGTGGATTGACGGCCGTCCTCTGTCGAACATCATTGCCGAAGGAACACCCGCTGAACGTGATCGCGCCGGTTTGCTATACGAGCGGTTTTTGTTAACCGGACCTTCGCGCGCAGGACTTTTGCACGCGGACCCTCACCCCGGTAACTTTCGAATGACTGTCGAAGACAAATTGTGCGTGTTGGATTTTGGCGCCGTGTCTCGACTACCTGACGGCTTACCCGTTGCGATGGGGACCCTCCTGCGAATCGCCCAGAGTGGAAACGCAGAAGATGTTCTTGAGGGCTTACGCGCTGAAGGGTTCGTAAAGCCCAACATTGATGTCGACGCCGATGCGATTCTGAGCTATCTCGAGCCCTTTGTTGAGCCAACTCGCTACGAAAGTTTTCACTTCAATCGCAACTGGATCCGCGGAGAATTCGCCCGGCTCAATGACATGAAAAGTCCTGACTTCACTATCGGGCTCAAAATCAATCTGCCACCCTCCTATGCGCTGATTCACCGGGTGTGGATGGGGAGTATCGCGGTCTTGTGTCAGCTCGACGCCAATGTTCCGGTGCTCGCGGAACTCAACGCATGGGTTCCAGGTTTCACAGTGGACCTGGTGGACACCGTCAGTGTTGAACGTGAATAATTTCTAATAGCTGGGCACCAAATTCGGTGAGTTTTGCTGGGCCCACTCCAGGGATTGCCGAAAGCTCGTCGAAATCACGTGGCGTGAGTTCAGCCATCGCGGTCAGTGTCGCGTCAGTAAAGATGATGTACGCGGGAACATTTTTTTCTAATGATCTTTCCTTGCGCCATGCTCGCAAACTTTCAAAAATCATTTCATTGGGTTCCCCGGGACATTTTTGGCAACGACCAATTGTTCGCTCAGACGGAGTTACCAGCCCCTTGCCACATACTCGACACGGTTTAGGGCCGGTTCTTTTACGGTTGTGCGTCACCTGGGAACTACCCCGCACCACCGAGCCGGCAATGCCAAGTCCTCTGTCAACACCGTCAACATCTGTGCCCGCCAAGCCCTGTGGCTCATGTACAAAAAATCTGCTCAAGGATCGAGTCGCTTTCCCACCAGGAGCCCGCGACCTACCCCAACTCACCTCAAGAATTCGGGCCGCGCGCGTAATTCCAACATAAGCCAATCGTCTTTCTTCGTCGACGCCATCCTCTGAATCGGCATAGGACAAGGGGAGCAAGCCTTCACTGCAACCCACAAGAAAGACTGCGGCCCATTCCAGCCCTTTTGCCGAATGAATCGAGGCAAGGGTGACTGCATCAGCTGTAGGTGCGTGTTCAACCGATGCCCGAGCATCAAGGTCCGCGATGAAATCGCTCAGAGAAGTATTCGGATCGGTTTCCTCGGCCATGGTCATCAATGCCAATAGCGACTCCCACTTTTCCCGAACAGCCCCGGTACCGCGGGGGGCCTGGGGGCTCCATCCGGTTCCTGACAGAACATCGCGGACATGTTCAGCAAGATTGGTCGGAGAAAGTCCAGAGTTTTTTGCGTCCCCTCTCAGAAGCGTCAAAGCCGATTTGACCTCGGGTCGTTCGAAAAAACGTTCGGTGCCGCGCAGCACGAGCGGGATATTTAGATTCGTGAGTGCCGTTTCATATTCTGCTGACTGCGCGTTGATGCGAAACAGAATTGCGATATCTGATGCCGCGGTTCCGGAATCGATGAGTTCTTTGATCGCTTGAGCTACATTTTCTGCTTCGTCATGGTCATCGGCGTAAGCCGAAATTCTGGGGGTCAAGCCTGATTCTTGCTGGGAACGAAGTACCAACGCCTTGGCACGCGTATCACCACTAATTACCGCATTGGCCATCTTCACGATTTCGGGTGAACAGCGATAACAACGAACCAATTCAATTTGGGTTGCACTGGGGTAGGTCTTAACAAAGTCCAGCAAGTACTTCGAACTCGCGCCCGTGAAGGAATAAATCGTCTGGCTGGGATCCCCCACCACGCATAGATCGTCTCGTTCACCAACCCATAGGTCCAGCACACTTTTTTGTAATGGGTTTACGTCTTGGAATTCGTCAACAGTGAACCACCTATAGGCCGAATGCACCGCGGTAGCAATGTCAGGACGGGAACGAATTGCAGCCGACATCAACATTAAAATATCGTCGAAATCTAATAGATTGCGGTCTTTTTTGAGGGTCTCATATGAGTCCATAACTTTGGCAAGGGTCGCAACGTCGATCGCAAAGTCACGTTTTGCTTTGTGGATCAAAGCTGAATCCATCATGTTGGACTTGCACCATTCAAGATCGCCGCTCACGTCTCGCACCAAGGCTGTATCACTGTCTACTTTGCAATGGGACAGTGCGCGGGCCACTATTGGGGCTTTGCTCGACATGAGTTCCGGGAATGCGGTCCGCGAGAGTTGTGGCCAGAAGAATCGAAGTTGACGTAATGCGGCGGCGTGGAATGTGCGCACCTGTGCACCCTGAACACCAAGACCCCTGAGTCTGTGGCGCATTTCTCCGGCCGCACGATTGGTGAACGTGAGTGCGAGCGTGCGCTCAGCTTCGCTGGACCCCGTGGCTACCGAGTACGCAATGCGGTGGGTGATGGCCCTTGTTTTCCCGGTGCCTGCACCAGCGAGAACTCGAACCGGGCCACTCACCGCCAAGGCAACTTCGCGTTGCTGGGCATCTAGTCCTGCCAAGATGTCCTGGGCGCGCTGCTCTGAATCCACGCGCTGATCCTGTCATGGGGATCTGACCCCCTCGCACCAACTCCAGTGCACACGTAGGCTTGCCTTATGAGCGAGGCATCTTCAGTAATCATGTACAGCACGGAGTGGTGTGGCTATTGCCAGCGCCTCAAGGCCCAGATGAAGCGGGCAGGAATCGAATACACCGAGGTGGACATTGAAGTTGACGCTGAATCAGCGGCTTTTGTCGCTTCGGTCAATGGTGGCAACGAAGTGGTTCCCACGCTCAAATTTCCCGATGGAACCACGTTGACCAACCCACCCATCGCTGAGGTAATTGCCAAGATGGCGGTTTAACGAAATGACGTGTTACTGGGTAACTTCTCCCCATACCAGCGGGTAATGAGCTGGTGGGCAATGCTCACAGGGGGCGGCAGGTGCAATTTCTGGGTCTCACACAATTCCCGTACTTGGTCTCGGTCATACCAGTGGGCTTCGACAATTTCCTCGCCGTCAACACAAATGTCAGTATTGAGGGCTCTCGCTTGGTAACCCAGCATCAACGAGTTGGGAAATGGCCACGGCTGACTTCCCAGGTATTCAATACTTTGAGGGTCGACCCTAATTCCAGATTCTTCAAAGATTTCACGAATAACGGCTGTTTCGGCCGGTTCGCCCGCTTCCACAAACCCGGCCAAAACCGACACCCAACCCTCCGGCCAGCGACTTTGTCGCGCGAGCAGTACGCGGTCATCCGGGTCGCTCACTAAAACAATCACCGCTGGGTCTGTTCGCGGAAAGTGGATTGACTCATCGGTTGGACAACGTCTGGTCCACCCAGCCTCATTTGGCACAGTGTGCGTGCCACACCGCGGGCAATGCGTGTGCGTGAAATTCCAATTGTCCAAAGCCACCGCGGCGACTAACAATCCGGCATCACGGTCACTCAACAGTGACCCACTGACCCGCAAGTTCAACCACGAATCGGGATCATGGGCCGAAACAAAATCGGTGTTAACCGAGACGCCAAAGAATGCAACATCACCTTCGCGCCCAAGAAAATACGTTAACGAATCCTGCGGGATTTCCTCGAGCGCGAAGAATCGAAGTTCACTTTCATTGACGGGTGCAGATGAATTACTCACGCAAATGAACAAAGTTGATGGATCCTTCAGCGCTCCCGCAATCCACTCGGGATTTTTGCGCAATTCTGCACATCGATCAGTCGTACTGCGGGACAGCAGTAAATCGGCCAGTATCGGCGAATGTGACATGGAATCCTCTCAACGGGGGTCAACCTACCCTCTGATTGCACGGAGAGCGCATAGGGTTTGGACGTGAACGTGTTCATCAGGCAGCTGACCGGTATTCGACTCGTCGCCGCGGTCTGGGTTTTGCTGTATCACTCACAAGGCCAGCTAGAAACAATCGGACTAATGGACATTCCGATCCTGCCGGACTTTATCCGAATCGGTCGACTCGGAGTGGACTTGTTCTTCGCGCTCTCCGGCTTTATTTTGGCGCATACCTATCTCAATTCACTGGGTGAACGCCTCAAAGCAAAGAAATCGCTTAGGTTTTGGTGGCTGCGCCTGGCCCGTATTTATCCGGTGCATGTCGTCATGCTCTTCGTTGCGGGATTTGCTCTCGTGGCTCAGTCAATCGTTACAGGTGAAGACATTAATCGCAGTTGGCTCAACCCTTGGGATTTCATCAAAAATCTGTTGCTCATCCAAGAGTGGGGTTCAGATCCCCAAAGGGGTTGGAACTTTGTTGCCTGGTCCCTTTCAATGGAGTGGCTCGCCTATCTGCTCTTCCCCCTCTTGGCACTTGTGCTTTGGCGGATGCACAAGCACCTACCCACTTGGGCGCTGGGCTTTTTCTGGCTGTTCTCACTTACCCCACTGGTGATTTATGGCCTGGGAACGACCGATCCGTATTACATGGATAGTTGGGGTTCCACCTATCGCGTTCTCACCGCATTTGTTGCAGGTGCGGTCTCCTATTTAATTGTTGAGCGACTTCGCGACTCTGATCGCGCAGCATCTATCTGTGACGTACTTGCTTTTGTGCTCCCGGCAATTGTTGTTGCCGGATCGGTGTTTCTTGCTTGGCTTCCCGCTGCTGCGGCGCCCATCACGTCAACGGATCCGGATGCAGAACCACTTCCTCCCTACTTCCACCTAATCTTGGTCCCCGTCCTGATCGCCTGGATCGGTGTTCTTGCACTCTCCCGTCGGGGAATGTCCAATTGGCTCGCAACCAAAATCATGGTGTTTGGCGGATTTATTTCTTACTCGCTGTACATGACGCATCTTGTGTGGTTCGGACTATGGCGCGCAGGGATGAATGCAATTGGAATCGATGGTGGCGCGCTCTATGCGCTGGCAGTGGTAATTCTTCTTGGCATGTCTTTTGTGATTGCCTATGCAATGTGGCGTTTCATTGAGGAACCTGCCCGTGTGAAAATGCGTAACTGGATTGGGGTCCGTCCAACACCTACTGAAGAAGCAGGTGAAGCGATTGTTGAATCGACCGATCCCAAAACGGCTAAACCAATTGACGTTCCAGATCGCGAATAATTTCGTCAGTGTCCACCGAAATTTCAGTGCCCAGTGACAACATGACAAATGCGGTGTCAATATCTTGCCAATCCACTCCGACAATGCGCGCCCACGCTAGCCGGTAAAAGGCAAGTTGAGCTGGATCCAAATGCTCGGTCCCGCCCGTTTTCCAGTCAACAACGAGATATCGGCCATTCACTTCAAATACGGCATCGATGTAACCGGTGATGGAACGACCCGAAATGGTCAAAGTGAATTGCTGTTCAACAGCGGCCGGGGTCAACTGGGCAAATCGACTCGCTAAAAATGCCTCTTTGAGTTTGCGAGTAATGGTGCTGTCTTTGGCTCCAGAATCCAGTGCACCCTCGAGCTCATCCCAATCAAAAAGGGTTTGCATTCCATAATAATTCTCGATAAACGCGTGAATTTCGGTGCCACGAGCGGCGACATAATTGGGCTTACGCGGCATGGGACGCGCAAGTTCCACCGCGAAAACTTCCGGCTCCCGCATTGCCCGCAACATCGAACTCGCACCCAAACTTCTCGGCAATGACACCCTGCGAACGGGTGATTCCAGCCGCGCACGTTCACTATTTGCGGCAGCCAGTGATTGCACCCAAATAGCCGCTGTGGCTGACTCGGTGGGTGTTAAGCCATCACCACCCACGTGATTGCTCACATATTCGGACTCCGCGATGAGTTGATCCACGATGCTTTGTGGAACTTCCGCTGGCCACGACAATTCTTGGGTATCTTGATCCCGTTCTGGGCGATCCCCCTCAGGTTGTGGCGCCCAAAACGGAATATGTGCGCTGGTGCCTGCAAGTAGATTGTGGGCCGCGGTGAGGAATGGGTGCGGACCATGTGGTTTTTTCCAATTAACTCCCCACCAACTTCCACTCAATGTGAGCGAATCTTTGGCTCGAGTAAATGCGACATACGCCAACCGCTCATTGTCACGCTCTTTGAGCGCCTCAAAGTGTGCGAGATAATTCTTTTTAAAATCTGCCTCAGAGAGTTTGGTTAGCGTGTAATCGGGGAAGTTTGCAATCGGATCTGGCGCGTCTTGGCGCAGCGGCCATGGAGCCATAGTGGCTTCGCTACTCCAATTACTTCGCGCTCGTCCCCCCGGGAAAGCCCGATCACTGAGATTGGGCAGGTAGACGTGTGTGTACTCGAGACCCTTTGCTTTGTATATCGTGATGAGTTGAACAGCGCCTTTTTCAACCGGTTGTTCAAAATCAAGACTTATGTCAAATCTTTCAATGTCATTAAGGCGAGAGATAAAGGCCCCCAAAGACACTCTGCCGTCAATATCGTTGAAGTCCGCTGCGAGATTGATGAGTTCATTGATGACAACTGCATCATTTTCATTGAGTTGGGCCTGAATATCAATTCCGGACTTGCGAATCACTCGGCCCATAAATTCCAATAGGGGCTCTCCCGCATGGGAACGCAATGACCGGATTTGCTGCGCCATAGCGCCAAATCTTTCAATCGCACCGGTCGAGTAACGATCAAGTTCACCAAGATCAAAGAGTGCGTCAGAGAGGGACACGACATCTACTAAATCAATACCTTCAACCGCTGCCTCAAGAGCTTGTTCAATATTTTCAGCATTGACTCGTCCTTGTGACTTGGCGAGCTCGCCCGCACGGGCACCCAACGCGGCCAAATCTCGTGCACCTATGCGCCACTTAACCCCACTAGCCCAACGCACAAAGGATGGATTAGCGGTTGGCTCGTGGATGATCTCCAGTATTGCCCGCAGATCCATGACGAGGGGTTGTGAAAGCAAACCGGCCGCTGAATGTAATTGCACGGGCACTCCGCGCTGTTGCAGAGCCTCGCGCATACGCAGCAGTGGATTCCCGGTTGCGGCCAAAACGGCAATATCTTCATCGAGTCCAGCAGCGCTTATTGCACCGTGTTGAATGGCAATCTGATCAGCCATCCAGTTCATTTCTTCGTCTGCAAAGTCAAAAAGTGCCAAAGTAACTTCACCCTGAATATCGCGCGTGGGATCCAAGCGTTGAACTTTTGGGTGTTCGGCCCGCAAATTCTCTGAGATCAGATTCGCCAATTCAAGAATTTGCACACCCGAGCGTCGATTGGCCGACAATGGGTAGACGGAGGCAATTTTTTTGTCAACAGTTGGGAATTGTTGAGGGAACTTATTGATGTTGTCAACGCTGGCCCCGCGCCAACCATAGATCGCTTGACATGGATCCCCAACCGCTGTTACGGGGAAGCCATCAGAAAATATAGTTTCCAAAAGGATTCGTTGACTAATTGACGTGTCCTGGTATTCATCGAGCAACGCAATAGAAAAACGTGACCGAATTTCCTTTGCCACGTGGGGGAATTCAATAATTATTTTATTGGCAAGCCTTACTTGATCAGAGAATTCAATGAGCTCACGTGAGTCCTTCAGTGCCCGCCAATCTTGTACCAGGCGTGAGAGGGCGATTCTTCTCGATGATGTTCGCGAGATCTTTCGCAATGTTTCATTTGAATTCGTGAGTCCGTTGATGAAATTTAATACTTTCTGGTCGTACTCCATAACGGCCGTTGGCCCAATCGCAAGTTCGCTGAGTTCACTATCGAGGGCTAATAAATCAGAAGTGATTTTTGCTGGACCTACAGTGATCCCGCTGAGATCTTGTTGGGTGTTGCACACAAGTCGATACGCCAATTGCTGGCGCGCACCATCGGTGAGTACATCGGAGCTGAAGTCCCGACCGAGAAGGGCTCCGAATTCTTTGACTATTCCGGATGCAAATGAGTTGTAGGTCAAAATGACGGGATCCCCACCCTCAGTGTCGAAGCTCTGGGGGTACAACCTCGCAAGGTCGGCGATTCGAGAGCGCGCAGAATCCAGTAATTGAGCGGTCGCTTTCGTGGTGAAAGTGAGACCCAGAACCTGTTCGGGTGTGACGTATCCGCTACCGATGAGAAAGGCGATCCGCGCTGACATAGATGTCGTTTTCCCCGATCCGGCGCCAGCCACCATGACGGCAGGTTCACGAGGGGCTTTGACCGCATTCAATTGCTGTTCGGAGAGGGCGAAACCAAGAATCTTTTTAAGATCTACGTCACTGAGTTCATTGTGTGAATTAGTTGTCATCGCTTTCTCCCTCCTCCACCACGCCACGGTTGAAAACATCTGTTGATGTGGTCGGGCACACGCTCTTATAGGAACAGTAACGACAGGAAGGATTCACTTTCGGGGTGAATGATTCAGTGCGAATAATCTCTGCGGCTTCACCAAGTTTTACTTCAATCCACGTGGGCGATTGTGAAAAGTCAATGGCCTCTTGCGGTTGAATTTTTGGTTTCGAGGTATCAACTTTCAACTGGACGAGCGCTGCACCCACGGGGATTTCATCTTGATTCTGGGCATCCCAATTCAGGTCTGGGTTCTGTTGGTCGCGGAGTAACAATTGATAGATCCCCAACTGACCGTTCTCCGCGATTTCGGCTTTCGTGGGTTGGGTGGCGACGTTTTTGAAGTCGATGGCGACAAGTCGTCCGTCAGTATCTATTTCCACCCGGTCCAAGATGCCGCTGAGTTCAATCTCTTCGCGCTCACCACTTGGCGTGACAACCGTGAGTTCAGTTTCGTATCTGCCTTCAGCCTGCTTGAAAACTCGCGGTGAAAGATTGTGGTAGTCAAGGAAAAGCTCAGCCGCTTTATAGGCCTTGGCCAATTCTGCTTCTGACTGCCATTGAGCTTCAAATGCCACGGCATGCCAGGAATCATTGATCAATTCGCGAATGTGCACTGGATCTTGGTCCAGTTCCTCTTTGGCAACAAACTCAGCGATTGCATGGACAATACTGCCAAATGCCGTTGCTGATCCGCGAGAAACCTTGGCATTCACCTCTCGATCTAAGAACCATTTCAGCGGGCATTGCAACAAAGAGTCCAGTGAACTACCTGACATGTGAATGGGTAGGTGAGCCGCCCGGACCGGACGAATGGATTCAGTGAGGGGCGCTAATCCCCACCATGAAGGCGGCCCAACACTTGGCCCCATCTCGTGGAGCACATTTCCCGCGATGGATTTGAGTGATGGACTTGCCAGTGGATCTGCAAGTGTCGTTCGCAGACTTGCCGCAAGCCCCGACCAGCTTGAACGGTTTTTTGGGTAACCGCTCACAGAGTGGGGGGTTACCCCACCGGCGACAACATCGCGAATAAATCGGCTGGGCTGATCCCCACCTTCACTACCTTGGTCAATGCAGGTCAAGGTCAGTAGCACGCGTGCACGCGTACTGGCCACATAAAACAGGTTTCGTTCCTCCCGCAGGAGCGCAACCGGGTTTGTGCCGGGAACCGCGCGCCCCGGACCAATTTCTTCGGCCCGCAATAGACTCCCGCGGGATACGAGATTCGGCCAAATCCCTTCTTCGAGCCCAACGACCCACACGCGATCCCATTCGCGGCCCTTACTTTGGTGAACGGTCATAACCTGAACAGCATCGGCGCGCAAGCCCCGCGCAGAAACCGGTTCAGCTGGCAAGTTCTGATACCGCAATTGATTCAGGAAGTTATCAATTCCAGCATTCGTTCGCTCGGAGAATCGAGTGGCTGTGTCAAACAGTGCGATAATCGAATCAAGGTCG
The DNA here is from genome assembly GCA_945861775.1 of Bifidobacterium breve. Lineage (GTDB taxonomy): Bacteria > Actinomycetota > Actinomycetes > S36-B12 > S36-B12 > UBA4592. Next base: position 6,784 of record CAMAVT010000019.1, on the reverse strand, counting down.
TGGTGCGCGCTTGCACCGTGAGCGAGAGCGGCTTGCTGTAGGCGTTGCGGCCAGCCATGCGGGTGCTTTGGATCACCACTCCACGCGGTCCACAAAATATCTATGACCGGTTTGTGGTTCGCAATCTCACTGTGAATAAGTCTGATGAGGCCGGTTATTGCTTTTATCCGAGCACCCAACTCTCCAGGAATATCAATCGCAGAGCCCTCTCCCGCAATCAATTCCCGAATGAGTTCCGATGAACTGACATTGGGTTGTCCGGTGCGAAGGGCTCGACCAAGGCGGCGCATCTCACTCGCATCAAATCCATAGATCGGTCCGGTCAACAGATCCGATACGTCCGAGGCGGTGCTCTGTTGCGGACGGGCGGCTAAGGAAATCAGACCAAGTAGGACTTGTACTGCCGGTTCATCTTTTAATGCAATTTCATCGGTTCCGACGACGACAGGAACACCTGCGCGATTCAGGGCCCGGGTGATCAGCGGAATGTCTGAGCGTGCCCGACCGATCACGGCCATTGACCTCCAGGGAACACCCTCGGTCATGTGCGCACCAAATATGTCTTCCGCTACGAATGCTGCGCGTGCATTTCGGGAGGAATATTTTTTGACAACCACCGAACCCGTGTCAACAAAAAAGTCTCGGTAACCAACTTGTGCAATAGCGCCCCCGGCAAAAGGCGCTGTAGCCGCACCGGCAATTTCAGGTCCAAACCGCCAGCCACCATTAAGTTCATGAACTTTCGAATGTGAAAATTCCTGCGCAAACCCGGTAGCCATGTCAGTTTCTGATCCTCGGAAACCAAAAACACTCTCATGTGGATTACCAGCAGCGACGAGCACCTGAGCTTTCTGGGCGAGTGCGGAAAGGAGCTCGCGGTGTAGTGGGCCAACTTCTTGGTACTCGTCCACGTATATATGTGTAATTCGTGAAGTTACCGGTGATTGCGGTGCCAAGGAAATCGCTTCCAGCAATAGAGAGTTGTAATCCATGACGTTCTCCAGAGCCATCACTTCAGCGTCATTGGATGCGATGTGGCCCGCAACCACCCATTCAGGCCGATCGAGTTGTTTACCCAATGCAATCAGATCTGCGCCACTTAAATGCAGTTCCTTCAGTCGTGCAATAACATTTCGAACTTCTCGAGCAAAACTTTGAGTAGTGGCGGCGCTTCGAAGTGAGACCGGCCATTGACTCGTTGCACCAATGTCCGATGAACCCGGTTGATCTGAGAGCAAACCTTTAATGAGGTCACGGATCCGAGCATCTTCTTCGGCACCGGAGAGCAGTTTGGGCAATTCCCGTGAATCGGGCTGAACTATTTCGGGGGCGCCCATCACGATCGAGTAGGCCAATGAGTGGAATGTGCCGATATACGGGAGGACGGTGTTGTTCACCTGCCCAGCGAGCTTCTCGCGGAAGTCGCGAACGGCTAATTTCCCGTAGGTCAGAATCAAGATTTGGTTGGGTGAAACTCCCCCACGAAGAACTTTGGCGGTGGCAGCGAGCAGAGTTGTCGTTTTCCCTGAGCCGGCCGAACCGATGACCAGATTGCGTCCCGAATCGAGATTGACCACAGCATCCTGGGCAGCATTGGCCAATATCGCCTCTGGCGCGCTCAGATCTGTATCCAGTTCCCAACGCATGGACTATGAATACCATGTTTGGCTGACAAATCTGCCTGGCAAACCCCCGAAACGTTGAACGGGCATCTTGGGTTGGCCTATTGCAGAGTCGTATTGCATCGAGGGGGGAGGCCTGTGACACGATCACCCCGTGGCGCCCGAACCGGATTCAGGAATTGAGACGCAGTTCACCATTGCTGGTCCCATTCCTTATATTCCCCAAAATGCTGCCCCCAATGTCGGGAATGAACATGACTCCACCCATGCGGAGAGCCCTCTCGTCATCGATGACGGAGCCATCAAGAAAAGAATTCGTCGTCCACTTGATCTTGTTCGTTTCGTTGTGGCGCTTGCTTTGGCTGCCGGAACTATCGCACTTGGCTATTTCGCAACGAGTACAACCGCTGGCCTAGATACCGACATTGAAGGCGGTGTGGCGCTCCTTCCGTCACTCGTTGTACTGGCTCTGAACATCGTTGGTGGTATCGGATCATTGGGTCTACCCATTGCGGGCTCGATCAACTTAATTGTGCGTCGGCGTTTTCGACAGCTTTTTGATGCTCTGGTGGCACTGTTCCTCGCTGTGACCGTGTTATCGGTCGTAGCCATCGTGATTGGTAACTTGGACAACACTCGACTACTTGTCGCCATGGCGGGTTCGACCAGCAGCACGAGTGGTTCTACCGCCCCCATCCTTGGCGGCATTCTGGCTTTCATCACTGTTGCGCGACTGATGGGTCGGCGCCCGTGGAATGTTCTCTCCTGTGTGGTCGTAGTGTCACTGATTTTGGTCACGGTGCTCAGTTCTGGGATTGCTCTTGCTGGAATTGGCTTTTCACTGGCGATCGGTTGGGCGATTGGTCTATTGACCCGTTACGCCCTTGGCACCACGACAACTCGGCCCAGTGGCGCTGCAGTTGCCGCAGCTTTAGAGCGTGGCGGTTATCCCGTCACCCAACTGCGGATCGACAACCTCACCAGCCGCGGACGCCGCTATTCGGCGACAACCAGAAATGGTGACACTCTGCGAATCAGTGTTCTTGACCGAGACCTTGAAGGCGCCGGATTGGTTAATGCTGCCTGGACAAGTCTTCGGTTGCGTGATGAACCGGGAAAAGGTGCATTCAACCTGCGTAAAGCTGTTGAACACGCGGCCCTGATCGCCTACGCCGCACAGGTCGCCGGCGTTCCCGCTCCCCGCCTACTACTCACTACCGAGGTTGGCCCAGATTCGGTCGCGCTCGTTTTCCAGCACATCCCGGGGACACCATTTGATGAACTTGCAGATATCAGTGATAGCGAGTTGGAAAGTTCGTGGCGGGCCATTAGAACTTTGCACGAGCACCAGATGAGTCACCGAGCTTTGTCGGGTCGACACCTATTACGCGGGGCCGATGATTCAACGTGGTTGCTCGGCATGGATCAAGGATCAATTGCAGCGAGTGACGTAGCAATGCGTTTGGATCTTGCTGAATTATTGTGTTCATTGGCAATGCTGACATCGGTTGACCGCAGCGTTGATTCCGCACGGAGGGTGCTTGGCAGTGATGCGATTGCGCGAGCTCTTCCAGCACTGCAACCTGTTGCCCTTTCTTCCAGCACTCGCAAGGCACTACGTAAGCACAAAGGCATGATCGTTGCCCTGCGTGATGCAATCGTTGAATTGCGACCCGATGCCGACACGGAACAAATCCAATTCCAACGGATTAAACCTCGAACCCTGGTCATGATCGTGGTGGGAACAATCGCCGGTTATGTCTTACTTTCCCAACTCACCTCGGTTGACCTTGCGACCCTGTTTAGCACCGCTCAATGGTCATGGGTGGCTGCGGCACTTGGGTTCAGTTTGATTACTTATGCGGGTGCGGCCTGGTCACTTTCTGGCTTTGTCCCCGAGAAATTGTCATTTGGAAAAACTGTTCTCGCCCAGGTCGCCGGCGATTTTGCCACGCTAGTGTCACCACCAACATTGGGCGCGATAGCCATCAATGTGCGTTTCCTACAAAAATCCGGGCTGCACCCGGCCCTCGCCGCAGCAAGTGTGGGCGTGTCCCAAGTCGCCGCTTTCGCCACGCACATTTTCCTGCTACTCGGATTTGGTATTGCAGCGGGAACTCAAGCAGATTTCACATTTGATCCCCCCGTTTGGGCGGTAGTCGGTGTGACTGCAGTTGCCGTCATCCTTTTGGCACTGCTGGCCGTGCCGGCCGTTCGACGTGAGATTAGTAAAAGAATCGGTCCGCTTATCAAAGAAGTGATCCCCCGACTTGTCACGATTGCTCAACGACCAACCAAATTACTTGAAGGCATTGGTGGAATTCTTCTTCTCAATCTTGCCTATATTGCCGTGCTCTTTTCCTGCGTTACCGCTTTTGACGGCAATTTGAGTATCGCGGTTGTTGCTGTCGTCTACCTCGCCGGTGCCACAATCGGTCAAGCGGCTCCAACTCCCGGTGGCCTCGGAGCGGTTGAAGCAGCCCTCGCCGCAGGACTCACCGCCGCTGGCCTTGACGCCGGATTGGCAGTTTCTGCGGTGTTGCTCTTCCGCTTGGTGACTTTCTGGCTGCCCACAATTCCTGGTTACTGGTCCTTTACCTACCTCACAAAAAAGAATCTGCTTTAGGCATCAGGTGTGGAACGAGCCACCCAATCGAGATAACCGCCGCCGTAATGCTTGACTCCAAAATGCCCTTGTTTGGCGAGTTCCTGCAACAAATGCTCGGAACGAACCCCGGCTTGGCAATACAAAATCACTTCCCCTGAAAGCGCATCTGGTTCAAATGTGGAAAGAGGCATGTTGATTGCCCCAGGAATGTAACCGTGGAAGAGTTCGTATTCCTCTCGAATGTCAACCAAGGTGAAATCAGTTTCACCATGCTCCCGCATGCGCAGAAGTTCAATCAGTTGCTGCCGGGTCACCGTGTCCGAACTCATCCCGCTTGAGCCACCAAATTTCGGAGGACCCTGAGCCCGACTGACAGGGTGGCTAAGTCCACTTCCTCTACTTGCAGAATTTCGTCAAGTGTTGCTCTCGTTCTAGCGATTCCCTCGGTGCGTTGTTCCTCCCATTGACTTATCCGAGTTGATGCTTCCCCACCTTGTGTTCCCCGGTAAACCCTGCCGGTGAGTTCAGCAATCACGGAATATAAGTCGGACCGCAATGCTTGACGTGCCAACGAGGTCCAACGATCTCCCCTTGGTAGGGCCGAGATCTGAACAAGTAATCGATCAATGTCAAAACGCTCGGAGAGGGCGAAGTACAGACTGATCACGTCACTCATATCGGCATTCAGCGAACTTGCCAACTTCGTGATGTCCAGAAGGGTGAACACGTCAAGGCCACTTGCCGCACGGTCGGCTAAATCCTTGGGCGCCCCAGCATCAACGAATCGCTGGGACAGCCTTTCAAACCGTTCGGACTCCTGACCCTTTAAGGCTTGCGGCACACCCCCGGCGTACTGGGCCACGTTGTTTGTGAAAGTTGAAATCTCGGATTCAAGCTCAATCCCAGAGCCCCGATTTTGTAGGAACCAACGAGCAGATCGATCAAGGAGTCGGCGAACTTCGAGGTGCAGCACGGTTCGAGCACTCGCAGGGACATCTTCGGGAAGTGTATTGATCCAACGCCACAGGTCCCTAATCCCGAAGACTTCCATCGCCGCGAATGCCGCCTTGACCACATCAACCGTAGTGGACCCGGTTTCTTCAACCGCGCGAAAAACAAAAGTGATCCCACCGATGTTTATCAATTCATTCGCCATCACGGTGTTTGCAATCTCTGAACGAAGCAAATGTGACTTTATTTCCTCGCGATAACGATCTTGGATTTCTTTCGGAAAATACTCGATTACAATCTGATCGCACCAAGGGTCATTACCCAGACCCACCGCGTTGAGTTCTTTTGTGACCTGAATTTTGGCGTAGGCCAACAAAACGGCCAATTCAGGTGAAGTGAGCCCTTCTCCGGCCAACCGCCTTGTTTCCAACTCCGCGTCGTCGGGTAGGTACTCCAATGCCCGACTGAAAAGTTCCTGGCGCTCTAGTTCCCGAATCATTCGTTGATGTACCTGAATCAGTCTCGCAGATCCAGCACGAGAGTTGGAGAGCACGACATTTTGATTGAAATTGTCCGCTAAAACCAAAGTCGCCACCGACTCGGTCATGCTATGGAGGAGCTCGTCACGCTTTTCCATAGTGAGGGCACCACTTGCTATCAGTGGAGCGAATAGAATCTTTAAGTTCACTTCGTGATCAGAGGTGTCAACCCCAGCAGAGTTGTCAATAGCATCCGTGTTGAGTCGAACTCCACTTCGAGCAGCCTCAACTCGGCCAAGTTGAGTCATCCCAAGATTGCCACCCTCACCTACAACTTGGACACGCAACTCGCCGCCGTTGACTCGAATTGAATCATTTGCTCTGTCACCTACGTCAACATTCGTTTCAGTGCTGGCCTTAACGTAAGTTCCGATTCCGCCGTTCCACAAGAGTTGGGCGGGGGCTTTGAGAATCGCATTAATGAGTTGATTCGGCGTACACGAACCTGCTTCGATATCAAAATCGAGTGCATCTTTAATTTCCTGAGTAAGAGCAATGCTTTTTGCGCTGCGGGAGAAGACGCCACCACCATCTGAGATCAATTCCGTGTTGTAGTCCGCCCAAGAACTTCTGGGTAGCTCGGCCAATCGTTTTCTTTCCACAAAACTTACAGCAGCATTCGGGCTAGGATCGATAAAAATGTTTCTATGGTCGAATGCAGCAACCAGCCTTATGTGTTCGCTGAGCAGCATCCCGTTGCCAAAAACGTCACCGCTCATGTCACCAATACCGATAACCGTAAAATCTTGCCGTTGGGTGTCAATGTTCATCTCGAAAAAGTGACGTTTGACGGATTCCCACGCACCGAGTGCGGTGATTGCCATTGACTTATGGTCGTAACCGGCAGAACCGCCGGATGCAAAAGCATCACCCAGCCAGAAATTTTCCTCGATGGAAATTGCATTCGCGATGTCAGAAAAACTTGCTGTTCCCTTGTCTGCTGCAACAACCAAATAGGGGTCATCACGATCATGGCGGACAACATCGATGGGCGGAATGACAACAGAGTCGACAATATTGTCCGTTACTGAGAGCAGCGCCCTGATGAAGTCTTGATAGGCGCC
>CAMAVT010000018.1 GCA_945861775.1 Bifidobacterium breve | reverse complement strand
GTCTGCACTGGGTCACGTTGGTAGTGAATCGGTGAGGCGGGACAGGCTAAATGGTAAATCTGATCAACTTCAACAAATAGTGGGAAGGTTATGTCGTGGCGCAATAACTCAAAATTGGGGTGCGGTAGAAGGTGGGCAACATTCTCACGCGTGGAGGAATAAAAGTTATCCACGCACAAGACTTGATCGCCAGCATTTAACAGACGTTCACACAGATGGGAACCAATAAAACCCGCGCCACCTGACACGAGAACTCGCTTAGACATCTGTGGCTCCCTACTTCTTTTTCCGATAACGCAAAAATTGCTGCACTAAGCCTAGTGTTGTTGCCTGATATACCGATTTATTTAGGTATCGATCGGCTTTCGAGTCGACCTCAACCGAAGGGTGCCTTAACGGGAACTGCATTGATTCCACCTGCTGAATAGATCGGGGGACTTCCTTTGTGTGTGTGGCATCAGTGCCCCAACCAATGTTTTCAACTAGGTTCACATTCGGTATAACTGCCAGTGCCTGGTTCCGCATCGCGGCATTAACCAATTGAATATCCCAGGTGTCAACAGCCATTTTGGTCATCAGTTCAAAATTCGCAGACCAATAGAGAAAGGCTGCGGGTGAGTAACCCACCGCCTCAAACAATTGCCGATTAGAAAGACCTTTGCTCCGCCACCGCTGAATGTCTAGGGAGTAATTCTCCCAACGATCGCGCCAGGTAGCCCATCCCCAGACTTGAGGAATTGCGGAAAAACGATAGGAGCACTCAGATGAAAGCTCTGAGGCCGGCAAGCGATTTGATCCACTAATGCACCACACTCGTTGATCTAATCGATATTTCTCAAGAAGCTCGGCACTGTATTGGAAGAACGATTCACTGGGAATAACATCATCTTCGAGAATGATTCCTTCACTGACTTGGGTGAAGAACCAATTTATTCCAACTGTGACACCTTCGGCACACCCCAAGTTACTTTCCTGGAAATGGGTTGAAACTTCACAACCCCAATTGAATTGATCGGCGAGGCTTTGGGTCTCGGCGACCAATTTCCTATCTGCTTCTACATGGGTGCGTGGTCCATCGACGGCAAAAAAGATTCGTTCGGGCTTGACCGCGCGCAGTCGTTCAATCAGCATTCGCACTCGATCAGGGCGGTTGAATCCAAGAACTAGAACTGGAACATCAATGCGTTTCATCTGGCTCTTCTAAACGACGAAGTCGTTCATTGAGTAAAGCAGTTTCCTCAGCCAGTCTGCGAATTCGGGCCTCGTGTCGGCTTAACTCAAAACTCAGCTGAACATTAACAAGCACCAGAACAACTAGGGTCACGAAGAACACCAAGTTCGAAGGAATGCTGACCCCAATTGAGTCACTGATCCATTTCAGTGCCGCTGGAAAGATTGAGAAAAAGAATGCGACTCCGGAAACGACCAGCCACAGAACCGCATATTTCTCTTTGAGTACGCCTCTACTGAGGAGGTACAGGACGAAAAGAAAAACAGTCAGGGCCGAGATCGCAGCCAATATGCCTGCCGCCACGTTAGACACTCCATTCGATCGCGTTTCATTAACGTTGACTAGTTTCAGGCTTTAAGACTATCCAAACATAACCAAGGGGCCAATATCTGGATCGTTCACTCAGCTAGTTGATTTCGTCGCTTTTCCGTGTCCTTCGCACTAGTTGAACAACGAGCGCCAGTGAAGCACGGCCGAGGTAAAGCGTCGACCATAAGGCATTTTTGCTCGGCCGCCCATATTCACGGAAGTACATGGTGACGGGGACTTCATCAATTTTTAGCCCTGTTCGAATTGCAATTGCGAGTGAACCGACCGTGTCACCTAGGTACTCGGCGGGGTAGTTGCCGCTAAAGAGTTGAATGGCCCTCGGACCAGCCGAGCGAAAACCAGATGTTGGGTCCGATATCGGAGCTTTTGCCATTCGGCTGAGGGTGTGAGAAAGCAATTTCATTGCCCAACGCCGAGGCCCTCGCACGTTGTAAGTCGAATCAGGGTGGAAACGGGTTCCAACAACGATATCGCAGAAATCCAAGCTTTCGATGAGCCGATCAAGTTCTGCAGGCTCATGCTGTCCATCAGCATCTACCTGCACCACGCATTGATAGCCCGCGCGCTGGGCATAGAGGAATGCCGTACGCATTGCTCCACCTACCCCAACATTGAATGGGAGGTTTGCAACGGTAGCTCCAGCTGCCTGAGCCACCTCAGCCGTGGCATCAGTTGAACCGTCATTAACCACAAGAATGTCGACATCAGGACGATGTCTCTTTATCTCTTCGATAACCCCACCGATTGACTGAACTTCATTCCAAGCGGGGATCGCAATCAATATCTTGGACGCAGCCATGTTCAAACGCTAGTCCAATCGAACAGGATTCAACGAAAGGCATGCCGATATAGCGGGGCGAACAGCGGTAACGGCTACTGGGAGGATGTCAGTCACTTTAAACTACCATTCATACGTAGCTTGACAATTAATTTCAAAAGTCTTTTTGTATTGTCATTAACATCCATTTTAGAATCACTGAGCTTCCTTTCATAGGAAAGATTCATCGGGATCTCCCCCACCTTCGCTCCCGCGCGCGCACAGTTCCACAGTAGTTCCGGCATGGCTGCAAAACCTGATTCCTCGACAAAGCGAGTATCTGTCAAGTCAGAAACACGCCTGAGAATGGTGCTTGAATACCCTCGATACCCGCAAGAGTAATCACGAACACCCTTAATTGGTAGTACTGCTTTAACCAAGAGCATGAACGCGAAACTGACAAACAACCGGTGAAACGGGACGCCACTAGTTGCACTCCCTTTGCGATAACGCGAAGCGACAACCACGTCAGATTGCTTCAGGGCCAGCAGTATCTCTGGTATCTGAATCGGGTCATGGGTGTCATCACAATCCATAACTACTGCAACGTCATCTTCACTTGCTTCCGTAGTGAAGTACTGCATTAGTGAGCGGACTGCGACTCCAAGACCGTAATTCGTGTCATTATGAATAATGACTAGGTCGAGATCACTCGAAAACGTCTCGGCCACTGCAACAGTTGCATCCGTCGAACCGTCGTCATAGAGAACGACCTTGATTCGATCCATGGGATCAGTAAAGGATCTATTGAGGTTGACTATGCGTTGAAAGAGAGGTCGAATTGACGGTTCTTCGTTAAACGCCGGGAGACATAAATAGACACTCATGAGTGAGCACCTGTTCGCTGACTGAGCTCACTGAAACCTTTGAGAGCCTGAACGATTTTTACTGCAGCTTTTCCATCACCGAATGGGTTTATACCGCCAGGTTTCCACTTTCCCGTCTTGATTTCTTGCTGCCATTTCAGCACGACTTCAATGATCGTCTCAGTTTTCGTGGTGCCTAAGCGACATGCGTCAATTTCGATTGCCTCCGGTCTTTCGGTTCGATCTCGCAAAATGACAGTTGGAACACCTATGGTTGGTGCTTCCTCCTGGATCCCTCCAGAATCACTCAAGATCATAGATGCCTGACTGATGAGTGCAACGAAATCCGGATACTTAAGAGGCATGAGAAGTTCAATATTTTCATGACCCCCCAATTCATCCCGGACCATTGATTGTAGAACTGGATTTGCGTGCATGACAAACTTAAAGATGTGTGCCTCATCTTCGTTTGCAAGGAATTTGATAGCATCAAGAATTGACGCGATACCAGCGCCCCAAGACTCTCGGCGATGAATAGTGATCACGGAATAGGGAACAGTGCCCAGAGTCTCTGGGCGACTCTGAGATTTTTCTATCGCATATTCCGTGGCATCGACAATTGTGTTTCCTACTTCAACGATTGTATTTTTGTTGACACCTTCCGATAGCAGATTATTTGTGGCCCCAACCGTTGGAGAGAAATGAAGGGAAGCAATCTGACTAATGAGGCGGCGATTAGCTTCCTCGGGGAAAGGGCTGTTGATATTGCCTGTCCGTAAACCAGCCTCAATATGGGCAACCGGCCTACGAAGATGAAAACCAGTTATCGCACCCGCAAGCGCACTCGTTGTATCTCCTTGCACAAGAACAAAACTCGGTTGGATATCCAATAACTCTGTGTTCAATTCTTCGAGGAGAGTAGACAAAAGATCGTTCAGTTCCGGACCCTTGCGCTCACATTTCAGAATTGAATAGTTAGTTATGTCGAAAAATTCACATAAACCGGAAACCAATTCATCGTGTTGCCCTGTGAGAATTAGCCGATTGGGGATACCGAGTCTGCTTAGTTCTCGCAATACGGGGGCAGTTTTAATTATTTCAGGTCGAGTGCCACAGACAACAATTACCGGTTTATCCAGAGTCATGGAATGCAAGGCCATTTACACATCACCGCAGTCTAGAACTATTGGCTGCAAATTGACTGTCTGTGTCTCCGTGTTGTCAACCAGAGAACCACGAATTCAACGTTTCCCTGTAGACGTTTGCCGTTGAACCGGCAAAGTTCTCCCAAGTGAATTTTTTTGATTGTTCAAGCCCTGCTTGAGACATTTCCTGAGCCATGGGAGCGTTCGTGAGTATTTCGGCCATGAGACCAGTTAATTGTGGAATATTCCCTGGCGTGAAATAACGGGCTGCCGAGCCCCCAACTTCCGGGAGTGAAGAAGTGTTTGCCAGAACTTGTGGGGTGCCACTGGCTAATCCTTCGAGAGCGGGTAAACCAAATCCTTCATACCGTGATGGCACCACGCAGAGCCTTGCTTGTGCATAAATAGCCGCCAACTGGGCTTCTGTCGCTTCCAGCCACTGTGTGCGGCTACCCCACTGTTTCAACTCCTCAGTAGTCGGCTTTCCGCCACCCACATATAGCAAAACCAAGCCAGGGAACTCGGCTTCAAGCTCATTGAAAGCACGAGTCAGGGTCCATGCGTCTTTGTAGCCAGCACGGTTACCGACATGCAAGACGTAATTCTCTGGAAGGCTCGGGTCGAATTCAGTTTTTGGTGTGAAAACCGGATTAACACCGAGATAGGTGACTGACATCGGGACTTGAAGATCAGGCCAAATTCGTTTGACGTCATTTAACGTGGACTGCGAGATACAGGTGACATGATCGGCTGCCTCAAGAAACTTTCGCTTCCTCGTTGCAAAATCTAGACGCCTCTTTGTGTTTCGCATGAGCTCTGGGATCATGTCGTAAACGGTCACGATTCGCTTTGCATTCTTATAGCGATAAAGACCAGGGGGTAAATAAAAGGTGTGGTGCACCACGTCGGCTTGACTGTCGAACTGACCGGGCATCGCCTGACGAAATAGGCCCTGCACCGTTGACTTGGAACCCCTGGGATTCAGTACATCACGCAACTGAGGGTCCGTTAACACGTAGTCGTTGATGATTGGTCGGTCAAATGGGAGAAGGTCAACGTCAAGATCCGGATTAGCCACGTACTGTTTCATTACCTCATAAAAAAGTCGTGAGATTCCGCCGTGCTTTTGAAGAGCAAAAATCTGCTCATCCACGGCAACTTTCACAGAACAACCCTACTGGAAGTATTCACGAGCTATTGCGTGGTGAATTGATTTTCAGTTGTTCAATGACACTCAGCACATAGTCATTCCAAGTCGGAACTCGAGCCTGGTCGGATTCGCTCACCAACTGGCCCACCTGTTGGGTGAATACCTGCTCGAGAGGAATGCGTTGCGCTCCGTGGCTTTCCATGATCTCTGCCGCCGGCTGGATACCGTCAAAGAGGACCGGGGTTCCCATTTGGATGGACTCCAATACTGGAATTCCATAACCTTCAATTCCATAGGAGAGAAATAGATCCGAATCCCGGACTATCTCGCCGACCTCTTGGTCGGTGGCTCCTTGGGTCCAGCGGATGGGTAGTCCTTTTGCCATTGCTTGTTCAATTGCGTCATTGAGGTAGATATCCACCGATGCTGGCTTACCCACAAAATGAAGTTCAATATCGAGCTCAGGATTGCCTTTGACTCCCAGCTCAAATGCTTCGAGTATCTCGAGGGGTGCCTTGCGAGCTTCAATTGTTCCCAGTCGAAGGTAGCTCGTTGTTGAGCTGCTCTTGGGTACTTTGGTCCGTGCAGGGATATGGTCGCCACCGGGGTGAGCCACAACAGTTGTCTTATTCGGATCACGGCGCAAGGTTTCTATAATTGAGTCTTTTGCATAGTCACTAATACAGATCAAAGTGTCGGTGCTGGCAACAAGTCGGAAAAACTCACTGACATTGGCCAAGGTGCCGGGGGTAAACATGTAATTACCCGGGTGGGTCATGGGAAGAACGTCGTAGCCGATCATTGCGGTGGGGACAAGTTGCTGGAACGCTTCGAATCGCCGGAGCACGCGTGGTTCGTAGGTCACTTCGGGCAGAAACCAGGTGGTGAACATGTTCATTAACTCAGACTCAGAGCACGTGGTTGTTACGAGGTTTTTAACGTGCTCATCAACGGCTATACCTAAATCCAAACCGGTGATTCCGGAATCAAAAGGGATGCTTAACAACTCATAGGCTTGATTGGGTGTGAGCAACTTGAAGTAATTCTCGGTAGGAACAACGAAGTGTGCTGGTAAATCTGCCGGCCACTCTTTGGCGAGATACTGTAAAACCCGTTGCACCCCAGAGGCAAAAGGATCTAGGACAAACTGTTCAATGTCTATTCCAAGGACGTGATTCGTATTCTGCATTAGTTATTCACCCGTGCATTCGTGCCGTCCGTGAGATGCCGCAGAAGTTGCTGTGCGTATTGCCCGGGTGACTTTTCGGTTAGGTATTGCCGGCGTTGTGACTCAATATCTTCCGGGTTGTGAGGGTTCGCGATTCGTTGCTCAATTGCTTGGGCGACCATGATTGCACTGACGTCGTCAGGGAGACGATCAATGAATGCAGGTGTGTCAACATCAACGCACACACCACGGCTTCCCAGTGCTGGGGTGCCATAGGCCGCCATGTCACTTAATGGACCGGCCACACCCAGCAAAGGGCTGATCCGCAACTGCACACCAAGATCAATTGCCAAAATGTAATCACGATATTGAGACTCGCTCGTGTAACCGGTAATTGCGAAATCAAATATTCCTGTGTGGCGTGCACGCTCTTCGAGTGAGGCCTGCACCTCTGGTTGGGCAGACCCCACCAGGTGCAGCGACACCGAGTGTCCCCATTGGGTGAGCCAGGCCGCAGCCTCTACGAGGACGTCGGCCATTTTGGTGCGTGTGTCAATGAATCCAAAAGATGCCAGATGAATTGTGTCTGCCGGGTGCTGATCGAATCCGAGACTGCGACGGGCGTGTGCTCGCATGTCATTGGTGATTTGATCGGTTTGCGGAGTGCGATAAACAGCAAAGGGCAGGATCACCGGATCTAATCCAGTTTCCTTGAAGATTCGCTCTTGGGCCATGGGTGTGTGCAGGAATAGTTGTTTCACTTTATGCGCAACTTCCCAGTAGCTAACATTTTGTAACAATCGAAGGTCATCAATTTGTTGATAAAAGGGTGGGTAGATTGCCGTTCTACCGTTGGGGTCTTTTGTTTTGATCATCATTTGTTCAACACCGCCTCCGGCGTAAGTCGCGTAGTACTCGACTAACCGGGTGTCGTGCGAGATCACCACCGAATCAGTGAAATCCAGTGCCTTAAAAAATGGTAAATGAAAACTGCTATTGCCAAGGACATTGACGAAATGGTCGAACTGGTCCGTGTTGGATCCAGCGAGGACTTTATGAATTGAATCAAATGTAATCCCCAAGTTGGGGTCCTGCGTGTTTGCACCGCTTGTAGTGAACACGGTCAGGTCAACGAGTTTGCCGAGTTCTGCTGCCGTTGCCGCACTGAAATCAGCAACACCTGATTGCTGTGGTGGCCAGGGAGTCGCCAGAGCGATTTTCGGGTCACTTCCACTCACATGAATATGGGCTTGAGGAACAGCGGGAAGGCTACGGAAGTTTTTGAGTTGATCGTGCACTGCTTGTTCCACGGTCACGTGCTTGTGTTGTGCAATGCTTTCTGCCTGCCTATTGCGGATCCGAGCACTCCCTCGCGTGGCGGTTATTGCTCGAGCCAAGCCACTAATGTCACCGGGAGCCGCCATGAACGGTCCGGTCCCTAGTAGTTCGCGATGTGGTGGAATATCAGATGCAACAACCGGTGCACCGGATTGAACAGCCTCGATCACTGGAAGTGAAAGTCCTTCATCGAAACTGGTGATCAGCACAACACTGGCGCTCTGGAAAAGTTCCAGTAATTCTTGCTCACTTAATCGCGGAGCGGTCGTTGTTTCTCCTTCGCGAATCGCAGCTCGAATCGACATGTGATGGATGGTTACCCAGTGACCTGACATTCCAACAACCACAATGTTGCGTTGCGGGTCATTCGCTGTTTCTAGACCCGCGGCAGCAAGAGCACCGAGAGTATTTTTACGGTGTTCATCTCCGGTAATAATCACAATCGGGCCGCGTGATGTGTCCTGGCGTGAACTGAGTTCATGGAAGTTCACTAAGTTTTCCGGCCAAGCAACAACAAACCGTGTCCCTTCTGGGTCAGCAATTCCCAGAAATTTCTTTGCTTGATCACTGGTGTAATGGGAGTTGGTGAAAAAGGTGTCATAGGTGCGCAGTGCGTCAATTTGGGATCCGTATTCCCCGCGAGTGAAGTGATAGGTCAGGTAGACCGCGGGGTAGTGCAAAGGAATGAAGTCGTGCACCATCGCGATCTTGTGAGCATTGGAATGCAGGACAGGAAGGATTGGTTGCAGTGAAGCGGTCATCGGGGAAGGTTCAAAAAATGCGCAGAATTCCACGGCGCGCTCCGGGGTCACCCGCCGAATTTGTTCACACTCACCTGCAGTTTGCGAATCCAGTTCAGCTAGCGCCGGGTCAATGAGAAGGACGAGTCGTTGGTCACCAAAATCTTTTCGGATCTGATCCAATGCGACATAGGCGTATCGACCGATACCTCGGGTTGCGTACTGCGCGGCTTGGAGGCAACGTGCGTCAAAAAGAATTTTGTTTCCGGTCACCTGAATCTTCGACCGCTGTTCAAAAAGCGACAATCTGTTTCGTAGGTGGGTTTCAATCCGGCCAATTTCATCTTCTAAGCCATCAAGTCGCTCACTGAGCTCTGAGTCACTATCCCGATCACTCGCCCGGAGCCAGTCCCGCGCATATTGCGCATCTTCTTGCGTGAAAATCAATGGATCTAAACCACCCTTGGGCGAATCACATGAATTATTGGGATTCATCCAGGTTGGTGCGACAACACTGTTGGACGGATCTGGATCAAGAAAAGCGGCGAGTGTGTAGGTCGTAAGTGCCTGCTCAGCGAGGCGCAGGTGGCGGCGGCTTACTAATCGACGCTGTACCGGTGGCGGCATTTTGTTCAGTGCCAACTTGCCCCAATAGATTGCGACCTTAGGTGATTTTTTGATTTTGTCGAGGAAACTCTCGCCAGCGGCCACGATCAATTCTAACTTTCACGCCAGAGGGCGGTGGGATCCTTCAGCAACTCGAGGTCGTACTGAACCATTCGTGTGGCAATCTGATCAAAGTCAACCGTATGGCGCCAACCCAGTTCAATGTATGCCCTTCGGCTATCTCCCACGAGCAGGTTCGTATCCACTTTGCGCAGGTTGTCACTGGTGCTAACCACGTAGTCCTGCCAGTTTGTGATTCCTACGGCTGCAAAAGCTCGTTGAACAAAAAATGAAAGTCGGTGTGAGATACCGGTAGCCAAAATGAAGTTACTGGGGGTAGGAGCGCCCAGCATGAGTCGCATGCACCTGACGTAGTCCGGTGCCCAACCCCAGTCGCGAGCGACTTCAATGTCACCCAGTTCCAAAATGTCTTGCTGTCCTTGGGAAATCTTGGCTACAGCCATAGTGATTTTCCGAGTTACAAAACCTTCACCGCGTAGCGGCGATTCGTGGTTGTACAAAATCGAGGCGGTAGCAAACAGGCCTTGTTCTTCACGCGCGCTTTTAAGCAGTGCGATTACTTCTGCTTTGGATTGCGCGTACGGTGATTTAGGTTCGGGAATACTTTCCTCAGTTTGCGGGGCTTTGTCCACGCCTTCAAAGATCGTTCCACTCGCCGCTGCAACTAACTTCGGTGAATGGGAATAGCCTTGCAGTGTTGCCATACCTCGCAAAATTGCTTGCACTGATCCCACGTTGACCTCGTGGGTGAGTTCAGGGTTGTTGACCGATTCAACAATTGAACTGATTCCACCAAAGTTGTAAATCTCGTCGGGGTTGTTGTCAACGACTGTTTTTTCCATGTGGTCCTGATCGCTGAGTTCAACCTCAAGGATTCTCACTTCCGGTGCATATCGCAGTAGTGTGTCCGCGCCAGTTCCCGGTTTAATCAGACCCGTGACTTGATAGCCCTCACTGATCAAAATTTGGGACAGGATCGTTCCGTCTTGTCCGGCAACACCGGTGATTAACGCTTTCTTAGAATTGTCAGGCATTGTGGTGACTAGAACTGCCCCTCGGAAGCGCCATCAAGACGAGCAATGTCGGCGTCGACCATGATTCTGGCCAACTCCGGTGGGTGAACTTTGGCTTCCCAACCCAACTTGGCTTTTGCTTTTCCGGCATCTCCGATTAGTTCATCGACTTCGGTTGGGCGCAGGAACTTGGGATCGAACTTGACGTATTCCTCCCAATTCAAACCGGCGTGCTCAAATGCGAGCGACAGGAAATCTTTGATCGTGTAGGCGGTGCCGGTTGCTAGAACAAAGTCGTCCGGCTCACTCGCCTGCAACATGCGCCACATGCCATCGGTGTATTCGGGTGCGTAACCCCAGTCACGGATGGAGTCGAGGTTGCCCATCCATAATTCGCTTTGTAAACCTTTCTTGATTTTCGCAACCGCCATGGTGATCTTGCGGGTCACGAAAGTCTCGCCCCGCCGTGGTGACTCATGATTAAACAATTGACCGTTAACGGCAAACATGTCGTAGGCCTCACGGTAATTGCGGGTGATCCAATAGCTGTACACCTTCGCTGCGCCGTATGGGCTGCGGGGATAAAAAGGTGTTTCCTCGTTTTGCGGGGGTGGGCTTGCACCAAACATCTCACTGGTACTGGCCTGATAAAACCGAATGGACTTATCAACGCTACGAATCGCCTCAAGGACATTCAAGGTTGAAATACCCGTGGCCTCAGCGGTGTAGAGGGGCTCGTCAAATGAAACCCGAACGTGGGACTGGGCCGCCAAGTTGTAGACCTCATGGGGGCGCAACTCAGAAATCAGTTGGTGGATTCGAGCCGCATCGGTTACATCGCCGTAGTGCAAATAGAGGTTCTTCCCCGGAAGGTGGTCGTCGTGGTGCAGGTGGTCGATCCGGCCCCGGTTAAAACTCGAGGATCGGCGGACCAAACCGTGGACTTCATAGCCCTTTTCCAGCAGCTGCTGGGCCATATAAGAGCCATCTTGCCCGGTTACACCGGTAATCAGGGCACGTTTGGGCTGAGTCACAATTTCCTCCGAGCGGGTGTTCTCCGGGGTGAATCAATATCCGGGTAACCCTATCGCGCAAGGAGGGCTACCCCTACCTTCATCTGTGGTTTGTGAGGGCATTGTTGTTGCGGGTGGGTAGGCTGAATTTATGAGTGCGGTAGTGAATCCTTCTGTCCTAGCACTCGTTGCCACCTATTCACCCGGCTCGAACCTGCTTGCCCTGGTGGGCGCTCTGAGTTCACAGGGAATCCCTGTGCTGGTCTCTGATGACGCATCACCGTGTACTGCTGACCAGGTTCTGCGGGATTGTGGTCTTGTTTCCGGTGTAACCGTCATTCGCCATGATCACAATAAAGGGATTGCTCGTGGCTTGAATGAAGGCCTGCGCAGAGCACGTGATTCTGGGTGTAGCTGGCTGCTCACGAGTGATCAGGACTCGCGGTTCCCCGATACCTACGTTGATGAGATCTCTGCATTTGCTCAATCAATGGGTTCCCTGTGGGAGGAATCGGTGCGGGTGGGCGCTGTTGGGGCAGGGATTGTGGTCAATGCCGGCGGGTCATTGAAATACCCGATCACACATGTCGCTGGTGCCTCGGGACCTATCGAGGTCACCGAGGAAGTAATTGCATCGGGGACGCTGTGGAATGTTAGTGCTCTCCTTGAGGTTGGTGGGTTTGATGAATCCCTGGGCCTTGATGCCGTTGATGCTGCCGCGTGTCTGCGCTTGCGTGAAGCGGGTTACCGCATTGTTGTGGCCCCCGAACTTCGCATGGAACATGAGTTGGGTGATTCGCGTTCTGTTCAACTTCTGGGTCGCACAGTTTTGGCGACCGGTCACAGTGGTGAACGCCGAGCCACCATGATGCGCAACCGACTTAAGTTGGCACCCGCTGAATTCAAGCAATCACCCAAGCACGCGTTTCGTACGCTGCGAAGAGTGGGTGTCAACGCGTTCATGGGCGCCACCGTAGAAGGTGATCGGTGGGAAAAAATCAAGGGAAGTGTCAAGGGGTTACGAGGCAAGGGCACGGTCTAACCCGAGCACATTCAAGGATTCACGCTCATGTTCGGGAAATATGTGCCATTTTGAGATATTTTCCGCGAAAAAATATAAATATGGATAAGGTCACGCATGCATTTTTTCTCCTCACGGATGTCAATTGTCGCCACCGCTCTAGCTCTGACTGTCGGGTTAGTGCCGAGCGCACAAGCCGTTGGTGAGAAACCTGCACCGGACACGCTGGTCCCGGTTATGGACACCGAGTTCTACCAGATTTCCTCACGTAAGATTTCGGTTCCCGTTGGTTCCCCGTACATTACGGCCCTCGGTCCCAGCAATGTGCTGAGCCTGGATTGGGATTTCGAGCTCGCAGTTACTGACATTAGTGCGGGTACTTCGCGAGCGTTAGGTTCATTGGGTTTACCCGCTGAGAGCCGGGTGCTAGATATCTACTGGGATTCATTGATGTCGAGCAATGCTAGCCGTGCGAGCGTAATGGTTTCCTATGGAGAATTTGGTGCTGACAAGTGTCGTCGGTCCGTTTTGCGCGAGGCGCGGATTGATCTCACTGGCGCAGGAGCAAACTCTTTAGGGACAGTCTGGTTCACTTCACCGTGTTACCCCGCTGCAGAAGGCTACCCACTTGCCCAATCGGGAGGTCGAATCACGCGAGCTCTCGCGTCAATCACTGGTGTGAAGAATCCACGGCAACTGTTCTTCACCATTGGTGATTTTGCACTATCTCGTGCACAAATGGATGCACTTCCGGCCAAGAGCCGCAAGTACCTCACCACGGCCACGCTGTTGACCGGACCCCGGGAATCACAAATATGGGCGCGCGGGCTGCGCAATGCCCAAGGCGTGACCACCGCATTCGTTGATAACAAGCACGTATTACTCGAGACCCTGCACGGTCCGCGTGGTGGTGACCAAATCAATGTCGTCGAACGCGACGGGGATTACGGTTGGCCGTATTACTCTTATGGAACGCCTTATGGTGGCGACCAACCTCAAAACACTGCAAAAAATCAGGGATACACAAACCAAAAGTATCCACCGCTCTTTGCCTGGGTCCCATCCATTGGACCAACATCGGTCATTCAAGTGTCCGGACCTACATATTTCTCCTGGTGGGGGAATGGACAAAACACCGCCGATGTAATCGTCAATGGAATGGGAACTCACTGGTTGTATCGGCTGCGCATTGATGGCGGTGCTGTTCGGTATGTCGAACCTATATTCACCGGGGTGCGGTTGCGTACCCTGATCCAGATGCCCAATGGCACCCTCGTTGGTGGCGTTGACGCCAGTTCTTCGGAGTTAATTGTGTTTTCACCGAGTTCAATTTGGGATTCTTCCGGTGGTTATAAAGCTCTTTAGTGCTGGTGTTGTTAGGGCTTGATTTTTGACTTCAGGTTGCGCGCTTTTTCTAAGGCACGCCAAGACTTACTCGAAAGTACTGCAGAAAGTGCCGCGGTGTCCCTGCCGCCATCAGCGACCGTGCTGGTCAAAACAGGTGGCAGCTCAATAATGTGGGTAAAGAATTCAGCTAGACCCTGAGCAAATCCATCCCAGGTGTGAGCGCTGATTGCTCGTTGCAATTCACTTACGCGCTTATCTCGTGCTTCTGGGTTGTTGAGAAGTTGAATAATGTCGTTCGCGTAGGCCTGGATACCCCAGGTTGTCGGAATATCTGTCAATTGCGCGATTTCCGCTAGCGGACCGAAGTTAGTGAATGTGGCTGGGGTGCCCATGGCTGCGGCTTCATAAGGAACAAACCCAAAACCTTCAGCACTAGTGGGATAAAGAGCCACTGAAGCATTGGCGAGTAGCCATGCTCGGCTCGCACTGCTGACATGTTCAGCGGTGTAGACGGAACCGCGCAGATCGACATGTTTGCGAATCAGTTCAGTTTCCCTTTCGCGGGAACTACTACTTTTCACATGCAAACCCACCAGCACTAAATCACACGGTGTTCCCGACTCGAGCACCCGCTCCCAAACAGCAATCGCAAAATCACGATTCTTGTGTTGGAAGTCATTGCCCAAAACTACGATGAATGGTTTGATAGTCAAGGACTTTTTAATACCGGATAAATCTACATCGGGTTGCACTGGAACTTGTTCTGCTCTCACGTGATCTAATCCAAGTGGTAATGGCTTAACCCGCTTCGCAGATAGGCGCGGCACTTCAGCGAGAAGTTGTCGAGCCACGTCAACACTGATAGTGGTGATGCCGTCAACACTGAGTGCGATCTTGCGTTGAAGAGATCTATAGGCCAACCATGCATCGGTTGACCCGTGATACCGAGGAATGTCGTAGGCGATTAAATCAAGATAGGTTGCAACAACGCGTCGTCCCAACTCACGAGCTTGTGAGATATTGCTGCGTTGATCAATTTGGTTCGGGTACCAAACAATGTCGGCTTGTTCCGGTACTTGATCTATCGGTTGCAGAATAACCTTCGGGTTGTCGGTGACATGTGCCGCGTATGGAGGTAACTCCGCAAGACCAGTAAGCGTGATTGTTTCAATATTTGGTTGGTTCGCTAGGGCGGAAATCGCAGCGGTAGTCAACACTTGCGCTCCGGTTTCGTGCGGCCCTAACCAAGTGACGTCTACGTTCACGGTGATTGTGGTGGCGTTGATACTGCGACGGCTGATGTAATGGGCTGCCGCGCCACTGGGATCCGATAACTCCTGCTCGTCAACCACAGAGGTGAATACTTCTTCTGCACTGAGGACATCACGGTGATCTGAGAGCAACCAGTTGTGTCGCAGGCCCCGTTCGGTAGCCGCTTGCACCCAGACTTCAACTGACTGCGGATCCTGCGGATCAACCTCCCCCAGCAGGTCTACAAGGTCCAAAGCAACGACTGTGACAGCACCGGCCGGGGCAGATTGTCGAATCACTACGCCTGGGTTGATAGTGCTGCCCACCAGTGACACGGTAGCGATCCGAGGGTCAGCATCAAAGATCCGTGAGATTTCCTCCATGCGATCCATGGTGAGCAGCGGCAGGCTGCCCACAGCGGTCAGTAACCGTCCACTTCGGGTCTTCACTGGTTTCATCGGTGATTCCTAACGGGCTTCATACATTCGATCAAGCTCGGTCTTTAATGCAACAGAGTAATAGGGATCCACCTGATACTTCGCATTCCAACGCTGCGCGAATACTTGCGCCTCGGTTAGGTCTGCTTTCTTGCGAACGATCGATGCCCCTTCGTGGTGGGTGAAATGCGCATAGGGAGTCCAGGCAACGCGGTACCCGAGTTCACGCATGCGTAAACAAAAGTCAACGTCGTTGAAATCGCGGGCAAAGACGGTGTCGAATCCGTTCAGTTGATCGAATAACTCGGTTCGCACGAGGAACGCTGCTGCTGTTACCGCGCTGTAGTTGCGCGGGGTCAGGGTTGCGCCAAAGTAACCGTATTCATTGCCACTTTTAGCAATCCACGGGTGGGTTGGTCCACTGGGCAGCATCACCATTCCTACATGCTGCAACCGGCCGTCGGGGTAGGTCAGTTTCGCCCCGGTGATGCCCACACCGGTGTTTTGCCCAACTTCCAGCAGGCGGGTGATCGGTTGGGGTTCGGCGACCGTTGTGTCGTCATTGAGCAGTAACAGGTATTCACCGCTTGCTGCGGTGCGACCAAGGTTGATTGCTTCCGCAAAATTGAAATTAGTGGTGTTGTAAACAATCTGTTGATCCGCTCCAGGGATGGGTGCCAGCTCACCGGTTGTTACAACAATTACTTCGAACTCTGTTTGGGTTTCTGAATCCCGTAAGGTCTGGATCGCTTTATTAACCATGGGGATTCCGGATTTGTGATCCTTGGTGCCAATTGTTGGAATGATTACCGAGACTTTTGTTGGCTTCATTATTTTGGGGTGGACCTGATTCAATCCCTTAACCGCTGAGGGCTTGACTTCCCCACCCCCGTAATTCCTGTTGATGAATTCGGTTTGGGCCCGCGCCGTGGACTGCTGGGCCCAGGGCTTTGCATCGATACTTTGCGCGGTGCTCTCACTCCAACTGCGCCAGTGATACAGCGGCAACGGGATATGAACCACGTTGGTTAACGTGGGAAATAGCCGCAGGGCAAGATCAAAATCTTGGGCGCCATCCATCTCACTTCGAAAACCTGACTCGGCTTTCACCAATGATGTTTTAAAAACGGTGAAGTGACACAGGTACATCTGTGAGAGTAACAATTCCGGTGAGAAATCAGGTTTGCAATACAACTCAAAGTGCTTACCCTTGGTGTCAATTTTGTCTTCGTCGGAATAAATGATTTGCGCCTCTGGGTTGTTCGCAATCGTTTCGGAGAACACTTCAAACGCGGTGGGGTTGAGACAATCGTCGTGATCGAGCCAACCGAAGTACTCGGTGGTGACTTTCTCTAGGGCACGGTTTTGAGCGGCAGAGATCCCACCGTTTTCACCCCGGATTACCGAGATGCGTTGATCATGTTGGTGCTCTGCTGTAAACCGATCAAGGTAGTCGGTGACCTCAGTGGTGGTTGACCCGTCATCACTGACGACAAGTTGCCAGTTGCGGGCGCTTTGATTCAACACGGATTCCAAGCACTCCCGTAAAAAATTCAGGGGCGGGTTATAGACCGCAACTACTATCGCGATGGTGTTGGTGTTATCAATTGATTGCGGGGTTGCGCTTTCGGTCGTTGCTAACCAGCGGCGATACACCTTGCCCACCGAACGTTCATAGGCCTTACGCCTGAGCCAGCGCTTACCGCGACCGGCATGCCATCGTAGTTTTTGATACAAGGTTGCATCAGCCATGTTTCAGCATCATTCCTGTTGCGTCGAAAGAGTGAATTGCGCGGGCAGTTCAACGAACCCTTGACCGATCTCACCGCGTTGTCTACGCACCGGGAATTCGAGGGCGTCACTCCAGTTGTCCAACAGTTTTGCACCTGTGTGATCAAAGACGTCGATATGAATCCGGTAACGGCCGGGGAGCAGTGGCGTGTTCAGTAGGTCAACGAACACGGTGAAATCACCGTTAACAACTCCCAGATCGGTACCGAGTCGGTGGTTGTTCAGCATTGTGACCAGGGCGCCGCCTTCGTGTTGAATAGCAAGGCGAACATTGGGTCCCAGAATCGATTCCTTGGCATTGAGAGTCACTGCTAAGCGGGTTGTTGAACCGGTTTCGGCGTGATCCAGTGGCTTGTTCTCAACATTGCGCAATGCAATTGACCGGGTTCGAATTTGGCCACTGCCGGCGCGCAAGCTGCCTTCATCTTCAGAGCGATCGGCTGAAATTTCAGCATTACGAACAGATTCTTGGTTGTTGACCCGTTCAAGATAGGAGCGGATTACTTTCGTTGCAGGGCCAGTTTCTTGTACTTGACCATGTTCAAGCCAGCTGATTTCATCACACAAACTTTCCAGTTGACCCATGCCGTGGCTCACCACGATAATTGTTTTGCCCGCACGTCGCAGCGAATACAGATGATCCTCGCAGCGTCGTTGGAACTCTTCGTCGCCAACCGCGAGAACTTCGTCGACGATTAAAATATCGGGTTTCATGTGAACGGCGACACTAAAACCAAGACGCACGTACATACCGCTGGAGTAGTGCTTGACCGGATCATTAATGAATTCCCGCAGTCCACTGAAGTCGATAATTGCTTGGGTTGAGTCGTTTATTTCTTTGCGCGACAAACCAAGGATTGAGCCGTTGAGCTTAATGTTTTCCAGACCCGTCATGTCAGGGTGAAAACCTGCACCCAATTCAATGAGTGCGGCGAGGCGACCATCCGTATGGATCTTTCCTTCGGTTGGCCGATAAATGCCGGACATTAATTTGAGCAAAGTTGATTTGCCCGAACCGTTGTGTCCAATAAGGCCGAACACACTGCCCTTGGGGATTTCGATACTGACGTCCTTGACCGCCCAGAAATCCTCGGAGGTACGTGAACGCCCGCGAATAATGCGCTCTTTCAACGAGTTGCGACGATCCACGTGACGAATAAATCTCTTGCTCACATGTTCCAGGTTTACGGCGATATCGGTCACAGGAGTTCTCCAATATCTTCACTATTGCGATTGAAAACCGCCAAGCCGACGATGAAGGTCAGCACACCCAGGAGCAGTAGTCCGGGAATAACCCACCACTCTGGTGCCTGCAAGGAATACATCACGTCATGCATCGCTTGAACAAACCACGCAACCGGATTCGCTTGAATGAAGATAACTAAATTCGACGCGGTGTCCTCGACCATGCTCATCGGGTAAATCACCGGCGTTAAAAAGTACAGCGCGCCGAGCACCACAACGACAATGTATTGAACGTCACCGAAACGAGCGTTGAGAATTGACAGCATCAAGCCAATACCTTGGGCAAATAACGCCATGGCAACCAAGATCGGGATCGCAAGGATCCATGTCCAGCCAACATTGCGTTGCCAAAAGAACATAAGGATAAGAACAATAAGTTCAAGGAGCACCTGAACGAGTTGCACGATCGATGCCCCAAAAATCGGTGCCCACCCGGGGAACTGCACCTTGCGCAACAGTTCGCCATTTGATTTCAGTTGGCTCATCGATAAAACAATGAGTGAATTGAAAAGGTTCCAAGTAACCAGACCGGTGAATAAAAATGCGGCGTAACTGCCTCGGCTGGGATCAGCGCCCAGCGGTGGCGGCACAATGCGGAAAACCACGCTGAAAACCACGGCGAAAACCAGCAGGGTCGCCAATGGCTGCAGGAGCGACCAAGCCCAACCCAGCACACTGGAGCGGTATCGGGTGGCAAAGTCACGGTTGGCAAAAGCCCAGATCAAGGCCCGGCGCGCATAAAGGTCGCTCAGCACTCGCTCACATCGCCTTTCCCAAGGTCTCGCCTGATCTCGCTCAGGGGATCGTGAGCGGTCAAATGCATGCCCTCATGGTAACGACCGGCCGTCTGCTCTCCAGTAATGCCGGAATATCAAGTGGTCGAGGGGTATTCTGGGGCTCTAAACAGGAGGTAACTCATGAGAATCTCAAGAACCGCACGCACCCTGCTCGCGGCAACTCTCACCCTGGGTCTCGGACTCGGCGCTGGTGCCACAGCAATCGCACCCGCTAATGCGGCAACAGCAGCTTTTGTGTCCACCCCCAACGGAATGGTCGGGATGACCCAAGAAATCTTGGTTTATGCACCTTCCCTCAAAGGTCAATCGATCACTGTTGGCTTTGCCTTGGGTAGCGCCGGCACCAGCCAGATAACTGTTGTTGGTTCCAATGGTTACGGGTCCATGGCTTGGACACCCAGCTTGGCCGGTTCCTGGACTATTTCTGGTCTCGGTAACGCAATTGGTATTGGCAGCACCACGGTCAGCGTTGCGGCAATGCCCACCACCACCACTTTGTTTACGCCAACGAATGCAACCTCAAATGCGGTTACCCTTGTTTCTGTAATTGTGAGTGCGGAGGCAGGTACCTACGCACCGCAGGGCAGTGTCTATTTGGCTTCCACTTTTGGTAATCCGGTTGGAACCCAGCAGCTCACCCCGATCGCTGGAAGTGCGAATTCCTACGCGACATTCAACTGGACGCCACAGGTACTCGGCTACTTCCCACTGATTGCCACCTTCACGCCGAGCTCTAGTGGAACTTTGGCCTCCACCAGTGAAACAGCCAACTCATTGATCGTTTCCAATGCGGGTGTTGTTGAGTTACGTGTACCAACTTCCTTCCGGGTTGGACAACCAACGGTGCTCAGTGCACTGATAACCCCCACCACCACGGTTGGCTCAGCAGCATTCCAACTCAATGGCGGCTACCTCAGTGGTTCAATTCCTTTGGTGAATGGTGTTGCCACCACCCAGTGGACTCCTACCCAGCAGGGGATTCAAACAATTACAACCCAGTTCTCCAGCACCGCTGCTGGTGGACCCAGTGGAGCCGTGTCTCAAGCTGTAAACGTCCTGGGGGCAAACCCCACTGACGTGATCACGGTTACAGCACCCAGTGGTACCTGGGGACCGGGTCGCCCGATCTCAGTCGCTACGGGTTCCAACACCCAACTGAGCACCAACTCGGCCTCGGGCTCTTCGGTACTCCTGAGCGAATCTGGTCCATGCTCGATTAATGGATCGGTTATTACCGGGCTTGGCGCCGGCACCTGCACGGTCACGGCAGCAAGTGTGGGAAGCAGTGCTTATTCCCCCGCTTCAGTCACCTTCGTTGTGACGGTAACGGCTCCACCAAGGAAAAGGCGTTAACAGGTAGTTCTTTACTACCGATCATTCACTCGGCCTGTTGAGTTTGCGCGAAGCGCGACTCAACAGGCTTTGTGATTTACGGTCCAACTCTGCTCGCGCGTCATCAAGCTCACTGCGTAGTTGCACGACGTCGGCGCGCAGCGCTTGATTTTCTGCTTCAAGTTTTGTTACCGCGAAATTCTCGTATTGCTCTGAAGCCATTGCGCTCTCCCCTTCAACAGTAATTGACGTTAAGCCGATAAATCCTTGGTCACTGGGTCCAACATTGGTTGCGCGAACACTCAGTCGTACCGTCTCACCTGCAGCGCCCTGGCCAATATTGATGCTGACGAACTCACCTCGAGAAAAAGTGTGCTCGGTGTTATCAACTTGCACAGTCACGATCCCTGGTTCACACAGTGTCCCCAGGTGAACCGTGAGTTCACCCGCTATCTCCCGGGTGAAATTAATGGTGACCTGTTGATCTGTGTATAGCGGGAAACCCCACGGTTGTGATGGTCGCTGATTACCAATAATGAGTCGGTCGGTGAAGACCGTGTGTGGTGAGGCGAGTGAATAGGTTTTCCAATTCTCAAGGATCGGTAAAATCTGTTGTGGTTGTTCCTGCTTGAGCGCTGATTGCACTTCTTGATTTATGAGAGTGGCAATGTCTGTCCAGGTAACCGGCGTCAGTGTTGATTGAGTGATTCGCTCCTTGTGTTGCGCCAGCTTTCGATTGTCCAGCATTTCCCGCTGCAGAACATTGGTGAACTCGATGAGATCACCCGTTGGGAAATAGCAGGCGAGGTCGCCACCTGCTTCCGGCAGTGAGGAGTTATTGGCGGCAACAACCGGGGTTCCAAACATGAGAGCTTCACTGACGGGCAGACCCCAACCTTCATAATTCGACGGGTAAATAGTGAAGGCAGCGTTGCGATACAACTCCGCAAGTTCTGAGTCGGTGACACCTTCACTGCGTAACACAATTTTTCCGTCAAGATTATTTGTTGCCTGCAGTCTCTCTTGGAATTCTTCACTGTTCCAACCAATTTTTCCCACGCAGATCAACGTAGGCACGTTCTCGGCGCCATTGGTGTTAATCAGTTCTTGCCAGGCGTTAAATGCCAGCAGGTGATTTTTGCGGGTTTCAATAGTTCCCACCATCAATGCGTACTCACCGGTATTAACTTCTTGGGAGTCGGCGTGTTCACTGTGTTTTATTCGATCCAGTCCCGAGGGCAAGGTGGTGGCAACACCGGGTGGAATACGCATCTGGTTTGTTTGCAGGTAGTTGGCTAGGTCGTTGCGACTTGACTGGGAAATGGCTGGGACCCGATCTGCGCAATCACTGAGTAGAGCCAGGTAACGCTCAAATAAAGGGCGTAGGTGCTGCGCGTGACCAGCGTCAAGGACCGGGGTGAGGTCGTAGAAGTAGTCAACAAAGTGGACTCCCTGACCCACGGCTGCTCGCACCGTCGCCATGAGTTGGTCGTTGATCCACGTTGCGCCCAGGCACAGAAGTACCGAGTTTGGGTGATCACCAAAATTGGCGGGTGTTGTTCCCGTCATTGAATTCGGGAAGTCAATTTCTAGAAATTCACCGCGTGTGCGGTCGAGGATTACCGCTCGGGAGTTTTCACCCAGAAGGAGCGGGACTAGTTGTTCTTCAACGCGCTGGACTCCCGTCACCGTTGAACCGGACACCGTGAACTCAACGAGGTCGGTGACGTCAATCCACAGCACGGTTAAACCCTAGTTCGTCTTGGTGTCAGATATGAGTTGGGAAATGTCTTTCATTTTGCGCAAGGTCGTTGGGAGTTCCCGCAGTTTGCGGCCAAACCAGGTTGCGTTGTTTCCTTGACCGGCAGCATCCAGGCCCACCTGTTGATCCGGTGAAACCCGGTAGTCGATCACTAACTCAGGGTCAACCCACATTGACCCTTCACGGACGGCGCGCAGGCTCCACCAGCGGTCGTGTAACCATCCTGTTGGAACGGTGAGGGTGCTTATTCGATTCGGCGCTATTGCGCTGGCGCCACCGGTGGCAATGCTGTGTTTGGCGACATAACGCCATTTCTCTTTCGCATCTAATTGATTGAAGTTTTCGGGTACTGGAAATGTTGTCCGAAGACTTCCGTTGGGTGTGCGGCCATTACTGGCCAACATGCTCACATGTTCATGTGTTCTGAGAAATTCAGATTGATGCTTGATTCGGTGCGGGTGCCACAGGTCGTCGTGGTCCCCAATAATTACCGTGTCCGCCCCTGCCACCGTTGCAGCGGTAACTACTTGCACAAAGTTCTGGGCAATGCGGGTTGTTGTGTTGTCTTCTCCAGATTGTGCGGGAATCACAGTGAAACCAATGTTGGTGAGAAGCTCTACCGTGTTATCGGTTGAGTTGTCATCAACTGCCAACTTGATACCTGGTTGCAGGGTTTGCCGGTCAATACATGCCAGCAACTCAGGCAAAAACCTTTGGGAATTGTGGGTAACCAGTACAACCGCGATCATGTGGTCACCATCTTGTTAATCAGTGCCTCGTACTGGTCGGTGATCATGTCCCACTGGTACACCTGCGCAACACGTTCCTGTAGTCGCGGACCCATATCTGTTGGCGTGAAATTATTCAGCAGTTCTGTGTAGTCCTGTGAGTTCTTCCAGTAAAGAGCAAGATTGTCGGTCACTTCGCGGTTGAAATCACAATCAAATGCCAGGATCTGGGCCCCAGCGCCCATTGCGCGTAGCAAACTTGGGTTCGTTCCACCCACTGAATGACCGTGCGTGTAGGTCGCGGCATGCGCGTACAACTGGTTGAGTAATTCTTGGTCGTAGATTCCGCCAAGAAACCTCGTACGCGAATCAGCAGCTTTTTTCAGCGCGTCGATATACCAATTGCTGTAGGGAGCAGAGCCAACCACAATCAGAGGTTTGCTTTCCTCGCTCTGCGTGTAGCCGACCACCGATTCAAGTATGTGATTCTCTGGTTCCAAGCGAGCAAC